>SLOR01000396.1 GCA_007132395.1 Bacteroidales bacterium | reverse complement strand
TAAATGAGCTATCTACAAAATTTTCCCGGATGTTCTACTTTATAAAAGGGCTGCAAATATAGAATATCACAACCTAATTTACAATGGTTAAAACCAATAAATGCCAACTTTTTGTGAGATATCAAAGGGTGTTTTTCCCTCTTTGGTGCAAGAATATTGACTTTTAGTCACTTTTGTAAACCGACCGCAAATTTAGACTAAATTTTCCTCAATGGGAAAAAAGCTTTCCTCTTTTTTCATTTAATATATCGGGGCATTTTCTGTGAGCTAGCCTGCAGCTTTCACACGCGACACATTCTATAAAAAGATATAAGCCCTTTTATGGTGAGTTTATCACAAGGGTATTATTATAGTAATGTATAGAGGCTTTGTATTTCCTTAAAATATCTCCTCCTATAAGTCCATCGATACGGGGCAAATCATAAGCTGCATAAGCTTTGTTAAGGCCTATCAGGTCAACAAGAAGTACTTCCTGCCGGTAAATTGTGCTGGTGCCTATTTGCAGTTCATCGATTACAGTGCATGAGGTTTTCATTCCGCTTAAGCCAAACCCCATGAAAACTTTGGAGTATGCGTCGAAGGTTTTGCCTGGGAAAATGGCGCTTACTCTGCTTATATCCAGTACCGTTGACGAAGCACCGCTATCCAGCAAGAGGTGCAGTTTATAGCCATTGAGCCGGGCTTCTGCCAGCATGTGGCATCCATGGTCATTAAATATTACGGGTTTAATGGGTATGATGTGATTCATGTTTTCTTTAAAGAAATAGCCCTAAAGATAAGATCTAATTTATAGAAAAGGCTTCCTGCAACTGCAGAAAGCCTTTATTTTTAAAATAAGAAGAATGGACTAGTTAAGTTTATGCTCAACAGTAATAATTTCCATTCCTTTATTGATAGCCTCTTCGTTAAGGGGAATAAGATGGTGATAGCGCTCGGGCAACACTTTCTGCAATCCTTTAATAACATTTTCCATGTCGATAATAGGACGAATTTTCAGAAAGCCACCGATTACTATCATATTAAAAACCTTGGTGTTATTCATCTTAACAGAAGCATCATAAGCATCTATAGCGCAGATGTTTATATCGGTACGCCTGGGTTTGCGTGTCATACCGTTGCGTTCGTAAATAAGCAGGCCACCGGGTTTTACCGCATCTTCAAATTTGTCCATTGAAGGCTGGTTGAGAACGATTGCCGTATCAAAAGTATTTAAAACGGGGGAGCTGATTTGCTCATCGCTGATAATGGCAGTGCAGTTGGCAGTACCTCCGCGCATTTCAGGGCCGTAAGAGGGCATCCAGCTCACTTCTTTATTTTGCATTACACCACTGTAGCAAAGAATTTGCCCCATCGACAGTACTCCTTGTCCGCCAAATCCGGCTATGATAATTTCTTCGGTCATGATTTTATATTTTTTTAGTTTTCTTCAGGTACTTTGATATCTCCAAGAGGATAAAACGGGAACATGTTTTCTTCCATCCACTGGTTGGATTGTACAGGAGTCATTTTCCAATTGGAAGGACAGTTGGCAACGATTTCCACAAAGCAGGTTCCTTTATTGAGTTTTTGATATTCCATGGCCTTTTTAATGGCTTTCTTGGCTTTACGCACGTTAGCGGGTTTGTGTACTGCCTGTCGGGTAACGAAATAAGCACCTGGCAACTGGGCAATAAGCTCAGTGATTTTCAGGGGAGAACCCATAGTTTTGACGTCGCGGCCAAAGGGAGAGGTAGAACTCTTCATACCCTGCAGGGTTGTTGGGGCCATTTGCCCTCCAGTCATCCCGTAAATACCATTATTTATAAAAACAACAAGTATGTTTTCACCACGGTTGATGGCATGGATGGTTTCTGCAGTACCAATAGCAGCAAGGTCGCCATCACCCTGGTAGGTGAAAACGAATTTCTCGGGAAATACTCTCTTAATGCCTGTAGCAACGGCCGGAGCACGTCCGTGTGCTGCTTCCTGCATGTCAACATTAAAGTAATAGTAAGCGAGTACCGAACATCCCACGGGAGCTACGCCAATGGTTTCGTTCTGTATTCCCATTTCATCAATAACTTCTGCCAATAGTCGGTGAGCCGTTCCGTGGGCGCAGCCGGGGCAGTAGTGCAGGATGCGATCGGTCATCACATCTGTTTTCTTGTAAACAAGATTTTCGGGTTTTATAAGGTTTTCTGACATGATTATCCTCCAATAATTTTTTGTTCTAATGCATTAAGAATTTCATCGGGGTTAGGAATCATTCCACCGAAGCGGCCAAAATGTTCCACCTTGGTTTTGCCATTTACAGACAGCCTGACATCTTCTACCATTTGTCCGGCATTCATTTCAACACAAAGGATTCCTTTGACCTGACCTGCAAGCCTGTTAAACTCTTCTGTGGGGAAAGGATAAAGGGTTTGGGGGCGAAGCAAACCTACTTTAATTCCTTTGGCGCGTGCCATTTCCATGGCTTTACGGGTAATACGTGCACATGAACCAAAAGCGGTAAGCAGGTAGTCGGCATCTTCGCAATAATGGGATTCAAAAAGCACTTCATTCTTTTCAATTTCGCGGTATTTGGCTTGCAGGCGAAGATTTACCTTTTCCTGCTCTTCGGCCTGTAGCTGCAGTGAGGTAACAAAAGTAGAGGGTTTTCCTTCTTTCCTGCCAATGGTAGCCCATTCATAATCGGGTTCTACGCGGGGCATCTGTTCGAAAAGTTCAACCTTTTCCATCATCTGCCCAATGATACCGTCAGACTGAATCATAACAGGGGTGCGATATTTGAAAGCCAGCTCAAAAGCCAGTTTTACGTAATCCACACTTTCCTGCACACTTGAAGGAGCCAGTACAATAAGTTTGTAATCGCCGTGTCCGCCACCTTTTACCGACTGGAAATAGTCGGACTGAGAAGGCTGGATGGTACCCAAACCGGGGCCGCCACGCACAACATTTACCAATACGCAAGGCAGTTCGGCACCTGCGATGTAGGAAATACCTTCCTGTTTCAGACTCATACCGGGGCTGGAAGAAGAAGTGAGGGCTTTTTTACCGCAGCCTGCTGCTCCATATACCATATTAATAGCAGCTACTTCACTTTCGGCCTGTAATACAACCATACCGGTGCGCTCTTCAGGCTTGTTGGCCATCAGATATTCAATAACCTCAGACTGAGGCGTTATGGGGTAACCAAAATAAGCATCGGCACCAGCTCTAATAGCAGCTTCAGCCAGTGCCTCATTGCCTTTCATTAATCTTAATTCTTTCATTGTTATAAGTTATTTAAATAACTATAATTCAATTGTTTTGACTGATATTATTACTTCTCCCTGTAAACAGTGATAACAGCATCAGGGCAAACTATTGCGCAGTTAGCACAACCAGTACAACCTTCATTTACCTTTACTGCATAATGGTATCCTTTGTTGTTTACCTCGCTGGCGACGGCCAACACGTTTTGAGGGCAGGCTGAAATACAAACTTCACAGCCTTTGCATTTTTCTATGTCGATGACAACATCTCCTCTTTTTGCCATTGTTTTATTTTGTTTTTAAGGATGATAATAGATTTTTGTTTAAAAGCATATTATAGGGACAAATCTATAATTAATTATTGGAAATTCTAAGCAAATTGTCAACATTTTTGCCATTACGCTATCAAACTATCAAATATCTGTATTTCAAATAATTAAACACTTGCACGGGTACTTCACAGCGTTTTTTTATGAGCACGTCATTATAGAATTTATTCTATTTAAAATCAATTTAAATATCCGTCATGCACTATTGGCAAAAATTAACATCCCTGCTTTTGGTTCAATACATCAATTACCGTAAGCAATAATTATCTTTCCTTGTTTCGGATAATATTTATTTCTTCCGTGGCGTTTTTGATTAAGGGATAAATTATTATTTTTGCCCGTCCATGAAAACAAAAAAATCATTTATCAGAAAATTTTTGTCATTGAGCACGTTTTTCACCTTATTAATACTTTTTGTGGTGATAGTGTCAGTGTGCAATGTAATTATTATAGCTGTTTCCAACCCACATATTAATGATGAAGTAAAAGAAATGCCCGTGGTGAAAACAGGTGTTGTACTGGGCACCAGTCGTTTGCTCATGAGCGGGCAACCCAATCCCTACTTCCACTACCGAATCAGTGCTGCGGCAGAACTGTACCACAGTGGCAAGGTGGAGTATATAATAGCAAGCGGAGACAACCGCACCCGCTATTACAATGAACCGGAGCAAATGCGCAGGGAGCTTATTAAATATGATGTTCCCGACAGCATTATCTATCTTGATTATGCGGGTCTGCGCACACTTGATTCCATGATAAGAAGTCAGAAAGTATTCGGGCAAGACAGTATAATCGTTGTATCGCAGAAGTTTCATAATCAGCGTGCTGTTTTTATTGCCCGTGCCCATGGCATTAATGCATGGGGTTACAATGCCACAGATTTGGATGCCCGTCAGGGTGTGAGAACCAATGTTAGGGAGGTTTTTGCCCGTGTAAAAGTATTCCTTGATTTGATTACGCGAAAAGGTCCCCGTCACCTGGGAGATGAAGTAGAGGTGGGAATAATCCAGGAAAGATGAGTATTTTTAGCTCTTATTGAGAAATGAGAATTTAAACAAAAAACAACAATCAATCAGTAATAATTAATCTAATATCAATTATGGAAGCCAAAGAAAAAATTGTAAAAGCTTTTGAAGATGCCGGTAAACCTATGCGCCCCGGTGAAGTAGCCGAAATGGCCGGACTGGAAAAGAAAGATGCAGAAAAAGCCATAAAGAAACTTAAAGATGAAGGTGTTTTATTCTCACCCAAAAGATGCTTTTATGATCTGCAGAAATAACTGAGATAAGTACGATTAAAACAAAAAGGCTTGGGGTTATACCGAAGCCTTTTTGTTTTTTCTACACGGCCTTTGAGTAAGAGAATATTCCGCACCCACCAGGTCGCGGATTACTACAGAGGCTGCCACACAGCCAAAAATTGCGGGCATGTAACTGATGGTGCCCACGGTTGTTTTTTTATTGGGCTCATCATACACCGGAAGCATAGCTTCCTCATCGATGATTTCGGGGCTGAATACCGTTTTAAAACCATTGCGTACCCCTAAATTTTTCAACCGTTTACGCAGCATACGTGCCAGATTGCACTGATAGGTTTCAGCAAAATCGGCCACCTGCACCTGGCAGGGATCGGTCTTCCCTCCTGCTCCCATGCTGCTTATCAGGGGCAAGCCCTTAAGTAAAGCCTGTCGTATCAGGAATATTTTGGGCGACAGGGTGTCTATAGCATCCACTACATAGCCGAAAGGTTCTTCCAGAATTTCATTGGTGCGCTCATCACGGATAAACTCATCGATAACGGTAAGATTGAGCTCGGGGTTTATGTCCAGCAACCTTTGCTTCATCAGCAGTGCTTTGCGATGTCCTTGCGTGCTTTGCAGGGCCAGCAATTGCCTGTTACGGTTGGAGGGTTGTATTTTATCCCCATCGATAATGGTCATGGTCCCAACACCTGCGCGGCAAAGCATTTCCGCTGCATACCCTCCTACTCCACCCAATCCGGCAATGAGCACATTGGAATCATTAAGGTGTTTTACATTATCTTCTTTCAATAAAAGATGGGTGCGTTCTTGCCAGTTTACAGAATTTGTCATTATAGTACTAATAGGAAATTAAAAATTCGGAAAAACCGAAAGAAAATTTTCAAATAGCTGTTTTTTAAGTGCTTCAACAGTTGTATCACGCAGGTGGGCGGCATGGCGGTAAACCTCTTTGATGGAAATATCATTGTCGTCGGTT
>SLOR01000003.1 GCA_007132395.1 Bacteroidales bacterium | reverse complement strand
ATAAAACGCAGCATGCGATCGCGCCATAGTTCGCTGGTGGAATAATAGTCGAAAGTTCCGTGGGGCCTTATTCTGCAGTGGTAATTTTCATATTCCCCAAGGTTGTTGCCTTGATTGTGGCTGATCCAGTGGTCGGAGGATGCGGGGTCGAAAACGGCAAAATACATTCCATTGCCATTACCCAGGCAACTGAATATTTCAATGGGGATGTTATTTTTCCTAATGTATTGTTCTGTCCAAACAATATAAGGGTAAACGCCCGTTTGTGCCTGTATGGAGTTTACCGAGTTGATGAACTCCCACTTATCCTCATCTCGGTTGTAAGATACATACCTGTAGTGGTTGTTGCCAAACTGATGGAAATGCGCCTGGCTCCAGCCCGTTTTGCCGTGGATATACTGAAAGCTGCTTTGTCTCCAGTTGTACTCTCCTGCATAGATGGAGTCGAGGCTCACCCGCCAGAAGTAAACTGTGCTGTCGGAAAGGTTGATGGGCGGAGTCCAGCTTACTACGCCTCCGCGGTGGGGCAGGGTATGAGTGATGGGGTTGGTAAAGGCCGTGGTGGTGTCCAGTTGAAACACATAATTCCGTTCACTCAGAAAGGGGTCTCCGGTGGAGGCTTTCAGCACAATTGCCGGTTGGTCAACAATAGCGTAGGTGGGGGGATATACAGGAATGATATCGGCCGATTTGATAATAACACTATTGGATGCCGTGTTGTTGTTGAGGTTCATTTCCTCAATCTGGTTGAGGGCATCCAGAGTGGCTGTAAACTGGTTTACGCCAATGCCCCGTTCCCTGTCGACGGGTAAGTGAAAACGGATGGTGTCCTTAAATAAGGTAGTGCGTACTCTTTTCTGGTAAGTTTGTGTTGTTCCGTCGGGATATCTTCTTTCCAGATCCACGAACATGGAATCACGCACCGCCTTACCCAGGTTGGTGGAAATAACATTCACGGTAAAGGTGTCAATTTCGGTGGTCACCTCTTTGGGTGTGAAAAATATATCCTGACTGTCAACTTTGTAATCGGGTTTGGGGTGGGCATTGAGAATTACCGCCGGGTCACCGTGCAGGGTTTTCAGCAGGCAGGCATTGCGAATGTACTGATTGGGTGTCTGTATGGTTCGGATGGTCTCTCTGATGGCATGGCCCACGGGTTTACCATAACTTTGCGCGCTGATATGTCGGAAAAATTCATTGGAGTAACGATTCAGTTCGAAGGCGCCGGTGGCTGAGGTAGAAGAAAGATAGCCAATCACCCCTTTTTCCTCAATAATCACGAACTCTTCACTGGAGCTTATTCCTGCACCAAATAAATCGCCTGCGAAGCATGAATTGGCCACCAGGAAAGGATACTTACCGTAATTACTGTATTCGGAAGGATAGTCGATGCTGATGTCGAACCCGATACCGGCCGCATGGCCGAAAAATGCCATTAAGCTTACCCCATTGTTGATGAGTTGCTTTAGTGAGTCGGACTGGTTGATTTGAATGGGGTCGGTAGAGCTTTTCAGGAAGGTTCGCACATATCCCCCAAAAAGGGTGTCCTCCATGGTTCTCTGGTATTGCCGCAGGTAGGAAGCCAGGATGTTTTGTTCGTTCACGTTGGATCCCCCTCCGAAATGTAATATGTTTTTCATCCATTCCTGGGGTTCGCTCTGGGCATTATGATGCTGAATTACCTTGTTCAGGTAGAGACTCACGTGCTGCGGGTTGCGGGCGGCAAGCCTGCCGGTGGCAATGGCAGGGGCATAGCCATAATTGTCGAGCCCGGCGGTGATGAGCACATCCGATGGGGGATCGCCCAGGCTGGGAACAAGGGAAGCAGCATATACCGATGTGTTTTTGCGATAGGCAGCCGCATTGCGCGTTTTGCCGATAAGAAAAAGCTTGCGGGGAGGTTGGGTGTACCGGTTGATAGTATAGGCCGCGAAATTCCTTAAAGCAAGCGGATGTTTTTTTATCCCATAGGCAAACTGATGGTACAACTCTTCCACATCTACCAGCAAAGCTTTATAACCTGTAGTATTGCGGAAATCCCTGAAGCCGGCCGCCTGGGTAATGAGCGACGCATGGGAAATGATAAGGTAGTCAGAATCCAAATGAGGTGCGGCGGAAAAATTGCGAAACCGGGCAAAGTTTTCCGGGGAGGAAGAAACCGGCCTTATGCGGCTTACTGTTTTGGTTTGTGCTTCAGATGTAATGTACAGGTTTCGCAACTGGGTGGGGTTGGGTAGCAGGGCACGCCATGTGCCGTTATCATGCACCGCCCGTGAAAGGGTATTTTGCGAGAGGTTATACACCCACACCTGCGAATTTGCATTGAAATTGGTAAATCTGATCAGTGTACGGTTTCCGGATGAAGGCGGCAGTTCCATGCTGATGCTGCTGAGGTTGCGCAGGTTGAAGTTGTGGGGGTATCTCACGGAAATATAGGCTATGGCCGATCGGTCTACAGGTGTTCCCAATGAGTTTACTGAGCTGAAAACAAAAGGAGTGCCTGATGCATTCAGGCTGTTTGCATTCACGTTGCGCTGAAAATGCAAGAGACTGTATCCTTCGTAGAGTGTGTCGATAAGCTGCCCTGCAAATTGCACCTGCAGGTGATGGTCGGGGTTAAGGGGCCGGTAGTTGGAAGCCCCGGCTATGGCGAATTCAATGTTTGCCTGAGGACCCGCAGTATAAATGTTGGGTGTGGCGATGGTTTTGGTGCGGCTCTGTCCAAGGTTCATAGCCGTGTCGAACCAGCCCTGGGCTTCGGTGTATTCGGGAGTTGTAACTCCGTAATTGTTGGTTTCGCCTGCATAGTAGGCCGCTGTATAGTCTTCCCGTGAAGTGTGCCAAAACCAGCTGGCCGGGGTGTATTCCGAAAAATTATCTTCTTCGTTCAGGATAAATCTTTTGTTGTTGAGCAGGTTATTCCAGGTAAGGTAATAGGTAATGGTATCGTTGATAAGGCTGTAATTAGGGTTAGGTTGCCTCTTGTCCCCATTGTAAAGTCCGGCATCAAACCAGCCTGTGTTTTTGTCGGCAAAGAACTCAATATAGTCTCCCGGCTGAAAAACCCCGCTTTGCTCATTCCTTACCCTGATGGGTTGTTCCTCTCCCCGGGCGTAAATCTGAAAACTGCGTGGGTCGAAAGTACCCAGGGGTACACCGGCCTCCATCATGGCATTATATTCGACACGGTAAATTCCTTTTTCCACGATGGGAATGGCAAAATACTGCTGGCCGTAATTTATCCATTCATTGCCAAAAGGCTGTGCATGGGCCATGAAACCGGTAAGGACAAAAAGTATTATATGTAATAGTCTTTTGAGCATGCTGTTTTATTATTGCTGTTGTATGCAACCTCCTACCGTAGGGCATTTGTTTTTTGATGGTTAATTCAGTTTGCTGAGCGTTCGCTTCTGTTAATATTAAAGCGCAAAGAGAAGATGTTGGAATACAGGGCTATGGAGTTATCGCCCACATCAGTTAAGGCATAATCCAGCGCCAGCACATTCCTGATCACTACACCTACTCCCAGGTTCATCTGCAGGGATTGGGTTTCTTTTTCAGATGGCAACGAATATTTCTGGTATCCGCCGATTCCCCCTCTGAAAAATATTATTTGATTATAGTCCAGTTCGATACCCAGTGAGGGGTCAATGCTGAAAGGGTCTCCCCCCAGCAGCACGTTTCTTCTTCCGTCGGAGGTGATGTTCAGGTCGGCAGATGCCAGTACCCCAAATCGTTGGGCAAATCGAAAGCTGCGCGATGCACCCAGGATAATGCGTGGCAGCGTAATTTCCATGCTGTTTTCGGGAATCTCGTTGCCGGTAAGTGTAAATACCTCACGCATTCTGTCGTCCAGATCGTAGGTCCATGCGTTGAAGGTAGATGTGATGTCGCGCCCCATGGCACCAAACCGCCAGTCTCCCAGCGTATATTGTATTCCTGCATCGAGCCCGAAGCCCCATGCTCCGGCAAAAGAACCGGCCGTTCTTCTTATGACTTTGGTATTTACCCCCAGGCTAAGGTTGCTGTTGAGCTTTCTCGCATAGGAAAGTAAAAATGCATTGTCGGAGGCAGAAAAGGAGCGTATTCGGTCGTAATTGATATTGCCATCGGAGTCAATTAGCTCAGAAGTGTCAGGAATATCATCCACCCCAAAGCGCAGGTAGGAAACACCCAGGGCACTGTTTTCGTCGAGGTTGAAGGCGATGGAGCCGTAATCGTAGCTGGCAATACCCGCAAAATACTCTGTGTGCATAAGCGATACCTGGATATTGGCATCTATATGTACCATTCCTGCAGGATTCCAGTAACCTGCAGTGGCATCATTGGCCACCGACACAAAAGCATTTGACATGCCCAATGCCCTGGCGCCTACACCAATAGAAAGAAACTCATTGCTGTACTTTGGTGTTTGCCCTGTGGCAACAGCCACTGTAAACCACCAGAGCAGCAAATGAATTGCTGTTGCACGAATTTGAGGGAAAGATGTTTTTGTCACCCCGAAGTGTTTTGTTTGAAAAATATGGATAAAGATACAAAAAACAACAGGTTTGGCATGCTGTGGTTTTTACGTGAAGTTTATGGTAGAATCCTATAGCTCGTGCCCGCAGTTTTTGCAAAAATTGGAGTCTGCATGGTGCTCCGATTCGCTGCAGTTATCACATATGATGGTACGGATTTTCTGATTTCTGTTCTTACTGATTTCTGCTGAAACGATACCTGTGGGTATGGCAATAATGCTATAGCCGAGTAGCATAATAAAGGTTGCAATAAACTTCCCCAGATTAGTTACCGGAACAATATCTCCATACCCTACTGTGGTCAAAGTTATCACGGCCCAGTAAATACTCAGGGGTATGCTGTAGAACCCGTTTTTACCTTCCTCTACCACATACATCAGGCTGCCTAGTAAAAGAACCAGAATCAGGATAAAAATCATAAAAATGAATATTTTCCGAAAGCTGGCGCGAAGTGAAATAATCAGCATATTCCCAGCCTTGATGTACCGTGTTAACTTCAAAACACGATAAATACGCAAAAGCCTTATAGCTCTTACAATAAGCAAAGATTGTGCTCCGGGAAACAATAAGGCTAAAAATGCAGGCAAGATGGCCAGGAAGTCAATAATGCCAAAGAAGCTGAAAATATATTGGCCTTTCCTGGGGCTGCTAATAATTCTCAGAATGTATTCAACCAGAAATATCAGGGTAATGACCCATTCGGCCCGGGAAAGAAAAAAATAATATTTCTCTTTTATTTGTTGTATGCTGTCGAGCATCACAATGACAATACTGGCAAGGATAAGCACCAGGAGAATTTCGTCAAAGAGCTTACCATAAAAAGTGTCGGACTTGAAAATGATATTGTACATTTTCATTCTCCAGTCCAGAGGTTTTTCCGACTCCTTATTGCTTTCAGGCATCAGTTTTATGTATTGATTGCGACAAATCTACAAAAAAAAACAGCTGTCAGAAAATATCGGAAGCAGAGCCAAACTTCCCGGAAAACACCAGCTGCTGGGGTTCGTGTCTTTTTCTTGCCGATTTTTCAGATTCTGCCAAATCCTCCTCCAACAATTGTGGTTCTCCCTTATGGCCAATGGCAAAGGCAGTGATTACCTGGTAATCTTCGGGCACGTCGAATAGCTGGGCTGCCTTATCTTTGTTAATTCCTCCCATTTGATGCATAAAAAGATCCTCCTGCATAGCCTGGAAGGTGATATGCGCCACCGCCTGACCCACATCATACTGAAATACAGCATTGGGCTTTCCGGTTTTGGAAGATGTTTTCTTGCCAATACTTATGGCCAGCACCGGGGCAAGGCTGGCCCATTTCTGGTTGAACTCCACAAGGGCTTCCAGAATCATATCCCAGGTTTTAT
>SLOR01000111.1 GCA_007132395.1 Bacteroidales bacterium | reverse complement strand
TATTAATAAAGAGATCTTCCCCCTGATGACGCACAAAGGTTCCGTTTTCGGCCAGAAAAACAATACTGTCCTTTACCCGCTCAAACTGCTGCTCCAGGTTGTAATACTGACGCCCACTGGCGGCGACAAACAAAACTCCCTGGCGGCTTAGCCTTTCATATACTTCCCAAAAAGAAGAATCAATCTGTTTTTCATCATTGAGCAATGTTCCGTCGAGGTCGGTGGCGATAAGTCGAATTGCGGGCTGTGTGCTGACGGGATTACTATTAGCTGGTTTCGACATTCTGAAAAAGGTTTATTATAATTAATATGCAAATATCGCAAAGATTAAACATCAAACCTTGTTGTTAAATATTTAACACTATAAATGTTTTTTGTAAAATTTTTCACACACACAGTAACAAAATCAGGTGAAAATTATGTAGGTTTGCCAAAAGAACTTTAAAATACAGAAAGCATAAAACCTACAAGCACATGAGCGCAAAAATCGGAATCCGACACGAAGACAAATATGCCATGGAGAGGCGCACACCCCTCACTCCAACCCACATTGAAAGACTCATTAAAAATGAAAAACTGGAATTTGGCGTTCAAACCTCACCCAAACGGGTTTTCACCGATGATGAATACCGCACAGTCGGTGCATCGGTAGCACATACCTTGGAGGATTGCCCAATAATCATGGGGGTAAAGGAAATTCCCGCTGATTTCTTTGAGAAAAACAAAACCTACATATTTTTTTCGCATGTAATAAAAGGCCAGCCTTACAACATGCCTATGCTTAAGAAAATGATAGAAAAGGGCTGTAATCTTATTGATTATGAAAAGGTGGCCGATGATCAGGGCAAGCGCCTGATTTTCTTTGGTAAGTTTGCCGGTCTGGCGGGTATGATAAATTCCCTGTGGAGCATGGGTCAGCGCCTGAAAGAACAGGGATACGCCAACAATCCATTCCTGAAGGTTAAACAGTCTTGCCAGTATGATTCGCTGGCGGAGGCCAAAAAGGAAATTTCGGAAGTAGGAAGGGAAATTGCCGAAAAAGGATTGCCCAAAGAATTGCTGCCTCTAACCATCGGGTTTACCGGTTATGGAAATGTATCCATCGGAGCACAGGAAATTGCCGCACTTTTACCCATAAAAGAAATTACCCCCGAAAAACTCCTTGAGCTAAAAAAACGTGACAACCTCCCTTCCAACATTATCTACAAGGTGGTTTTCATGGAAAAGCACATCAGCAAACCCAAAGACTCGAAACATAAATTCGAGCTGCAGGATTATTATGCCCATCCGGAGAAATACGAAAATAACTTTGAACGGTTTATCCCCCACTTGTCCATACTAATGAATTGCATGTACTGGGACAACCGCTATCCACGGATTTTCACCAAAGAACTTGCCGGCAGACTTTTTGAGCAGGGAGAACCCAAAATCAAAGTAATTGGCGATGTTACCTGCGACCCCGACGGCTCCATTGAGTTTACACACAAGGGTACCGAAATTGAAGACCCCGTGTTTGTGTATAACCCCCATACCAGCAAACCCACCATGGGATTCAAAGGCGAGGGAATCCTGGTAATGGCCGTGGATATCCTGCCCAGCGAACTGCCCCGCGACTCTTCAGAAGCTTTTGGCGATGCACTGGTTAACTTTATTAAACCCATCGCCGAAGCCGATTTCTCAAAAGAATTCAACCAGGTACATTTGCCTGCACCCATCAAAAGAGCCATGATTCTGCATAAAGGAAAACTGACGCCGGATTATGAATATATTCAGCAGTATTTGTAAGGGAGAACGGAGAACGGAAAACGGAAAACGGAGACAGTAAACTTTTCACCTTTTAGCACTTCAACCCTTCAACTTATCAACTTAATAATCAACTTATCAACAAAAATAACAACCCTTAAAATCAAAACCCTATCCTATGCAAAAAGTACTTATCCTAGGTGCCGGAATGGTGGTTAAGCCCATTGTCACCTACCTTTTGGAAAAAAAATATCATGTAACTGTTGCCTCACGTACCAAATCTAAAGCCGAAGAGATGATTGCAGGCTTCAGCAATGGTACCGCCGTTGGCTGGACCGTAGAGCAGACAGAAGAGCTGGAAAAAATGATTCAGGAGCACGACCTCACAGTGAGCCTCCTGCCTTGGGTATATCATATCATGGTGGCTGAAAAATGTATTCAATACAAAAAAAACATGGTTACCACTTCATATGTGAAGCCCGAGATGAAAGCCTTGCATCAGCAGGCCATCGACGCCGGCATCATCATACTTAATGAGTTGGGACTAGACCCGGGCATCGACCATATGGGTGCCATGCGCATCATCGACCATGTGCATAATAAAGGTGGAAAAATTGAAGAGTTTTACTCCATCTGTGGTGCATTACCAGCCCCCGAAGCTGCCGACAATCCTTTCAAGTACAAATTCTCATGGAGTCCCAAAGGAGTGGTAATGGCAGGTAATAACGATGGCAAATACCTGCGCCACGGCAAAACCGTGGAAGTTCCCACCGAGGATTTATTCAAAAACCCCCTTTCCGTCGACTTTCCCGAAGTAGGAAAACTGGAAATCTATCCCAACCGCGACAGTATGCCCTACATTGAACTCTATGGTATACCTGAAACCAAAACCATGATGCGCGGTACCTTCAGGCATCCAGGCTGGTGCGAAAGTATTGACGCCATGAAAGCCCTCAAACTCATCACCACCGATACCTACGACTTTACCGGTAAAACATATGCCGATATGATTGCCATGCTCATAGGTGAAACCACCGGCGAGAACATTCAATCCAAAGTAGCCGATTTCCTGAACATTAAAGAAGACGCCTACGCCATCAAAGCCATGGAATGGCTGGGACTGTTTGAAAACACACCCATGAACCGCCAGAAGGATACACCTTTTGAAATTACCTCTGACCTGATGATTGAAAAAATGGAACTGGGTCGCGAGGAACGCGACATGGTGGCCATGCAGCATATTTTCCTGGCTTCTTACCCCGACGGGAAAAAAGAAGTTATCAAATCCAGCATGCTCGACTTCGGCACCCTGGCAACCGACACGGCCGTAGCCCGCACCGTGGCACTACCCGCTGCCGTTGGCGTGGAGATGATTCTCAGTGGTGACATTGCAGAAAAGGGCGTACATATTCCTGTAATACCCGGCATCTACAACCCCATCCTCGACAAGCTGGAGGATATGAATATCAGGATGGTAGAAGAATTTGGACTACCCGAGAGTGAGAACATTAAATAATCTTGTGACTGATAATCTTAAAAAAGCCACCACTCCGATAGGGAGGGTGGCTTTTTTTGTTCCATGAAAGTGAAGATATTATCATGTCACATTTTCCTTTTCTCTTCTGAAATCCTCATACCTTTTATTTTCCACAATATATTTCAACTGCTGCACTGCCTCAAAAACTTCAATGAAGGTGTTGTAAAGGGGGGCAATGCCCAATCGGATATTATCGGGTTCTCTGAAATCAGGGATTATTACCTTCTCTCCCACTTCAGGACTTATGAGAGCTTTACAAATCCGATATGCTTCCGGATGTCTGAGAGAAACATGAGATCCCCTCTCATGTTCTTGCTCAGGCGAACCCAGTTCAAAACCCTGGGGTTGAAGGTAATGCCTGAAAAGGTCGATGAGGTAGTTGGTTTGTGTAAGGCTTTTTTGTCGCAGATTGTCCATCCCCGCTTCATTCAATAGATCCAATGCAGGCAATATGGCAGAGAGGGAAAGCAGAGGGGGTGTACCGGCAAGAAACCGGGCTATGCCTTCGGCGGGTTTGTAGTTCAAATTAAAGTCGAAAGGTTGATGCTGCCCAAACCACCCCCATATGGGCGATTCCAGTTTTTCCTGTAAGTCTTTTCGCACGTACAAAAATGCTGTTGCACCCGGCCCGCCATTGAGGTACTTATAGGTACAGCCGATGGCCAAATCCGCATTACAAGCATTCAAATCAAGCGGTACCGAGCCGGCGGCATGACTCAAATCCCATAACATCATGGCGCCATGCTCATGGGCCAGTTGGGTCACTTTCTTCATATCGTACATGAAGGCACTTTTAAACACCACGTGCGAAAGGGAAAGCAGTGCGGTATCATTTCTCAGTTGGTAGTCCAGCTCATCCAAACTCACCCCTATTCCGTCAGTAGTCTTTGCCAGGCGCAAGGTATGCTGATTCCCGAACATCTTCACCAGCCCTTGCAGCACGTAAATATCAGAAGGAAAATTCAACTCATCCGACACAATGCCCCGGCGTCCTTCCTGCAGCTTAAGGGCTGCATAGGCCAGTTTAAAAAGGTTGACGGAGGTGCTGTCGGTTATGATTACTTCATCTTCCTGCGCTCCGATTAGGGGAGCAAGCTTACGTGCTGCTTCCTGTGCACGGGTGTACCACCCATGGTTCCAGCTGCGAATCAGGCCTCTGCCCCACTCTTCTTCCACCACCTCATTGATGAATGCCGGACTAGCAGATGGGAGCATCCCCAGGGAATTCCCATCAAGGTAGATAAGATTTTCTTCTTTCTGAATAAACTTTCCGCGAAAGTGTGCCAGCTTATCGCTGGCATCCTGCTCTTGTGCAAAAGCTTTTGAAAAAATATCCATAAATTTTGTATTGTTATTGTAGTATTTGCAATGCATAAGGTATTAACAATTCAACCCAGTAGCTGTACATTAGCCCCGAAGGGTGCAATCCATCCTGAGCCAACAGCTCAACCCGTTGCGCAGCCTCGCGCGACACGGGTGTAACATTTACCCATGCAACACCTGCCTTTTGCGCTTGTTCCCGATTGATGGCATTAAAGGCATCTATCTCCAGGGCAATTTGTTCCCTGTCGCGCCCTTCGGCAAAAGGGGTTACACCCCAGTCGGGAATAGAGATTACAATTACCTTTGATGGATTATTTCCGGCAAAGGCAATGGCTCGCTGGAGCAGGGCCGCAAACTCCTCAAGGTAGTTTTCAGTGCTGCGACCACGGTATTGGTTGTTTACACCAATTAGCAAGGTTACCATATCATAGGCATCCTTCAGAGATGCATTATCAATGGCGGTATTGAGCTCGTCGGTGGTCCAGCCGGTTCGGGCAATAATCTGAACTGTATCAAGATGTATATCATTTTTCCGTAAGCTGTCCTGCAACTGAAGCGGGTATCTTTTATTTTCCTCCACACCTTCTCCAATGGTGTAGGAATCACCAAGAGCAAGGTAGGTAAAATGGGTGGTACTATCCATATGCATGGTTTCTGATTTACACCCCAAAGAAACAACAAGTAAACTAATCAGAAGATATATACTGCGCATATTCATAAAAATATTATTTTGCAGGGTTAATTAAAATATAAAAGTGCAGCCAAAGTAAATCATTTACCCATCAAATGCAATTACAATGGAGAAACAAAAATTTAACCCCGAACATATCATCGCCCGCTTAAAGTATTTCAGATACAGGTACCGGCTGGAAGAAAACACCCTGAAGGTATATTTGCCCTTGTTATGCTATCTGAAGATAAGATTTGAGAAAGACAGGGTAAAGATGAGTTCGCATATTCAATTTGGATTTAATCCCTTATCGCTGGAATGGAATTTTATTATTTATGGGCTTATTCTGATACTTCTGTCGGCTTACAGGTGGTTACAAACTGAACCTGTGATTTTTATAGGCCTGGGCTTATTATTTCTGCACTTTATCATTTGCTTTATCAAAACAGAAAACCTGAAAATCATTATTCATAACTGGCTGAATATGGAGGAGCAAACAGAAAAACAGTAAGCTTGCTCCTTCTATGTTTTAGCCCCTTTCAGCATACAACTAACAATGAACGAAAAGATAATCCGATGGTTTAAGTCTCCCTACCCCCAAAATTATATCCTT
>SLOR01000383.1 GCA_007132395.1 Bacteroidales bacterium | reverse complement strand
GGGAGGTATACCACTACAAAAATGCTTATGTAGAAAATCCCGGAGATGCCGATGGCAGGCTGATACCTCACACCCTGTTGTCCCGGAAGTATAATAATGCCATCAAGATTTCCCAACCCACACCGGAACCCGGTCCTTTAAGCCTTATTCCTACTACCTGGCACAATAAGCCCGGGTATCTGCCACAGGGCTTTACCCCCAGGGCAGTGGTGGTAAGAGCCCGTGCTATCAGCCCCCAGGAGAATCACGGCAGGGTGGCTACCCATACTTACTTTATAGGTACTGAGCCCTCCAATAGTGATGCAGTGGTGGTGATGTCCATCAGCACCGATAGTAAGTTTTTGTTTGATTACCATAAAGGGATTTATGTTGCCGGAAAAGATTTTGACCAATGGCGCACCCTTAACCCCACCCAAAACCCCGAATGGCACGTCCCTGCAAATTATCACAGAAGGGGTGCAGAATGGGAATATCCTGCACATTTCGAATTGTTTGCTGCTGATGGAAACCGTGTTTATTCCAACGATATGGGTTTTCGGCTTCATGGTGGTGCGTCACGCAGGTTGCCGGCAAAGTCATTGCGGTTATATGCCCGTGCCCGCTATGGGGATTCCTCTTTCGACTATCCCTTTTTTAAGGATGAAGAATACAGTAGCTTCAACAGGTTGTTGTTGAGAAACTCGGGGCAGGATTGGGAACATACCTTGTTTCGGGATGCTTCCATTCAACGAATCCTGGGAAAGCTGAATTTTCAAACACAAGCCTACCGCCCGGGAATACTTTTTATCAACGGGGAATACTGGGGGATACACAACATCAGGGAAAGATATGACAAGCACTATCTGGAACGGGTGTACGGAATCAATCCTAATCAAATAGACTATATTTCCCATTATTACGAAGCCGGTGATGGGGATAAAGAACATTTTGACGAAACAATAAATTTCTTTCGTAATCATGATTTGAAACAGGAAGAGCATTACGCTTTCGCGCAAACCTTGATTGATATTGAGAATTTTACCGATTATCATATTGCCCAGATTTTTATTGCCAACAATGACTGGCCCATCAGCAATACCGACATCTGGAGGGTGAGAACGGATTTTGACCCGGAAGCTGCCCACGGGCACGACGGGCGCTGGCGATGGCTGTTGTTTGATACCGATGTGGCCCTGGGCTACTGGGCGGGTGTTGATTTCAACTCATTCATTCGCGCTACCGACCCTGATTTTGGCTATGGCTCGCTGTTATTGAGAAAACTGCTTGACAATCCGGAGTATAAAAAGCAGTTTATCAACCGCTTTGCCGATTTATTAAACTCTCACTTTTTGCCAGAAAGAACTACTGCCATCGTTGATGAAATGCAGCGTAAGATAGCCCACGAAATACCTGCACACAGCAGGCGTTGGTCTACTCCTAACAACACGAAGACCTGGCAGAAAGACGTTGAAGGTATAAAAGATTTTCTGACCCAAAGAATTGACCTCCAACGGGAGCATATCCTGGAATTTTTTGAGCTGGAAAATAAGATTGATGTCCGCCTGGAAGTGTCACATCCCCTGCATGGGCACATTGCCATCAATACCCTTGATTTGGTGGAGACTACCCCCGGCATAAAGGAAAACCCTTTTCCGTGGAACGGAGTGTATTTTAAAGATGTTCCTGTTACGGTACGCCCGGTGCCTGCCCCGGGATATCGCTTCAGCCACTGGGAGGGAAGTTATGAGGGAAGTGACAGCCTTTTGGTTCTGGATGCCTCCCAAAACATCCGGCTGAAGGCCCATTTTACCACCCATGATGAGCCTGTGCTTATAAATTACTGGATGTTTGATGAGTCTTTGCCCAATAACACGCCCCTGGAAGAAATCCCGGCAAGTTACAGCCTTCAGGATGGGGCTTTTCTTTCCTTTACATCATGCTTGCCCGGATACCCTTTTTCTCCCGGGCATGTTTTTTGGCGAATGGCTTCCCTGGAAAGACGGAATCAACCCAGTTCTTTGAATTACAGGCCGCAGGGAAATCATGATCTTCCCTATTGGGAAGAAAAAATGCGAGCCATACAGGTAAGGCAGCCATTTGCATATGGAGCACAGGAATCGGAGCTTATACTGCATCTTCCGGTCAGAGGAATTAAAGGCCCTGTGTTTCAGTTTGTAGCCAGGGATGAAGAGGCTGCCCACGGTTTGTATGTTGACTTTTCTTTCTCTGATGCAGACGAATGGCAAGAGAGTTATTACCTTGCACTTTCAGCGTACTATCAGCTTTACACATTTGATTTCAACGAAATTACGGAAGCGAACCCCACAGAATATCTAAAAGTGCGCATTCGCTTTGCATCTTATACTCCGACAGCTTTCGGTGAAGGTAGGGTTGTTTTCAATAACTTTAGTCTTGATGGCACCGTGTGCATGGCCTACCAGCTTAAGGCTTTTACCCACAGCCATGGAACCATTGAGCCGGAGGGCCTGTTCAATGCCTGGGCCTGTGGCACTGAAGTCTTTCAACTCACCCCCAGCCCCAATCATGTAATAAAAGATCTCCTGCTGGATGGAAACAGTGTAATTGACAAAGTGCGTATAGAAGAAGATTATACGGGAGAATATATCCTGGATACGCCCCATGCTGACCACAGGCTACAGGCCGTGTTTGCCTACGATCCCCTGTTGCTGGACGAGGAGAGTAGCTATGTGATTTACCCCAACCCTGTTTCCGGGAATTTGTATGTGTCCTGCCAGCATTCCATCTACCGTGTAGAATTATATGATATGGCAGGGAGAAGGGTCTACCAGCAAGAGCTAACGCAGGAGAATCACATGATGGATATGCGTATATTAGATAGCGGGTTTTATATAATCCGCCTGTATACAGAGCAGGAAATCATTACCCAAAAAATTCAGCACCTGAAGGATTAAACAGTACTTGGTATGCCTATACACAGCCGGTCATCGAAAGAGAGATTCCTCGCAGGCAGGCATAAAAAATTGCTTACTTTTACGCTTCGCAAAAATGCTTAAGCATGGAACGTATCATTAGGTTAAAGGACACTCTCCTGGCCCGGCACAAAACTATGGTATTGGCAGCTTTTCTTGTCATCCTGTTTTTTTCGGGATATGCCGATTTACTTAATGCCCCTCCCCAGTCAACTCATTTCTGGCGCCAGTCCGACGGTACTTCCCTTGCCCTCAATTATTACCAGGAAGGGATGCGGTTTTTTCAACCCCAGATACACAACCTGCACGCCGATGGCGATACCACGGGTTACGCGGTGTCGGAAGCTCCCTACCTGTATTTTACTGTTGGGGCATTGTATAAGATTTTTGGGCATGAGCATTGGGTGTACCGGGGCTTGTGGACACTGATTTTTATATGCGGCTTCATGGCCCTGTATGGTATGGCCCGTTTGTTTCTTTACTCCCGTAAAATGGCCTTCCTTACCGCAACTCTCCTGCTGTGCTCACCGGTTATCGTGTTCTACGGGAATAGTTTTTTGCCCGATGTTCCCGCTTTGGCATTTACCTTTTGCGGGTGGCTCTTTTTTGCAAAATGGTTGCAAAACAAGGCCACTGCCAATTTGTACTTAACAGCACTTTTCTTTATGATGGCCGGGCTGCTGAAGGTAACAGCACTGCTTAGCTTTTTCTCGCTGGCAGGCATCTGGTTCCTGGAAATGATGGGGGTGAAATTTGGAGAAAAGGGCACCAGGATTTTTGAAGAAAGGTGGAAAGCCGCCCTGCCTTTTTTTCTCAGCTTCTTGATCATGTTGTTGTGGTACTCGTGGGCTTACAACTACAATCAGCTGCACGATACCATCTATTTCTCCATGCGTACATGCCCCATCTGGAATGTGGCTGAATGTTGTGAATGTGATTACCAGTCGGTATTGTATAACATTAGAAAAGTATTCCTGCCCCAGTTGTTTTATAAGCCGGTAATGTTTGTGCTTTTGGGCTGCGTGGCCTTCACGCTTGCATATGCCAGGTACGCGCGGCCTTTGCTGCTGGGAATTACCCTCTTCACTTTCCTGGGCACACTTTCCTTTTTCCTGTTGTGGTTTGCCGCATTTTATGAGCACGACTACTATTTCATAAACTTATACGTCTTCCCTGTTTTTCTGCTTATAACCAGCCTGGATATTCTCAGGCGCAGGTTCCCCATGGTATTTCAGTCAAGGTATTTTCTGATTGCTTTCATTGTGCTGGTTTTACTGGCACTGGGACATACCTTTAAACGGCAGGAGCGGCGATACAGAAGCGAAAATGCCTACCTGGCCGGTGCCATGCAGATTGCCCCTTACCTGGAAAAGCTGGGTATTACCCGGCAGGATTACGTGGTAAGTATCCCTGACCCCACTCCCAACTACACCCTGTACTTGCTAAACCGAAAGGGATGGACCGATTTTTACCATAAGACAAGAGATAGCCTTTCGCTGCAACAAAGCATCGGGAGAGGGGCCAAATACCTTATCGTGTCGGGTTTTGAGAAGGAGTTGCAGGAGCGACCCTTCCTGCACACTTTCCTTTCCGAACCCATGGGAAGTGCAGGAGGAACGCACGTTTTTCGTATTGATGGCCAGCGTGCCCGCTTTTTGCTGCAAAGCCGGCAAGATACCGTTTTGTCGTTCTACTGCAATGCCCAGGAGGTATCGGCTACACATCCCGGCCGCATGCAAACCTCGCATCCTGATATTCTTTCCAGGGGTGCCAGGCAAAGGACCGCGGAAGAAAGCTTCTCGGGGCAATATTCCCTGGGGGTTGGTGGAGAGCATGCTTTTGGTTTTTCCACCACGCTTCACCATGAGAGTGCCACTACCCTTAAGGTAAATGTGAGAAGAAAGGGTGTCGGGCAGAATGGCTTCCTGGTGGTTTCCTCGATGGGGGGAAAGACGCAATTGTATCACACCCAAAAAATCGGCCTCATGGATGAGGAAACAGGCTGGGAGCAGTTAAGCCTTTCGGTTCCGTTAAGCGGTTTGGGGCCAAAAGAAGAGCTAACCGTTTACGTGTGGAACCCGGAAGATGACATCGTGTATTTTGACCAACTTGAAGTGGTATTGTTAAGAGACACCCTTGAGGTTGTGGAGAATCAGGGGATGTAAAACCGGTTGTTTTTCATGATCCAGCCTTCTCCTTGTTTATAAATATCCGTATGAACGGGGCGGATGATTACATGTGCAACAATGCATTCCGACCTTCTGAGGTCTGCATTTCGTATGCGCCACCGAATCATGTCTTCTGCATCTCGCAATTGAAACTTCCGCTCAATCAGCCCCCAGTCTCCGTCTATTATTTTTAAATGGCGGAAAAGCTCAGGGGTATGCCTGTCGTAGCCATGGTCGTAGGCATCTCTGAATTCAAGCTCAAGGCGAGAGCGTAGCACAAGGTCGTCGCGAATGCCCTTAACCCAGAAAGAAAAAATGTACTCCTGCTCCGGGTCAAAAGCCGGAATATCTTTTACGTACATCCACTGGCTGTTGCGCAGGTTTTGTGTGTTACTGCCACCTGTAAAGTAGCTTTGCTGTCCGTCAGCTTCCTCAAAAGGCTCTGTGAAGAAGTTTTGATTTTCCTCCCGCGTGTAATATCCGTTATGGGAAATTAAGGCCTCCTCTTGCATTTCAGCCGCGATGATGGGGTAGGGGTTTATTACGGCGCTGAGCAGGGAGTCGAAAGGAAGGCTGTAAAGGCTGAATTCCTGTGACTCATGGATTCTCCGGGATTTATTGATAAGCTCCCTCTGGCTTGGTGGAATATCATCGCAATCGTCGCGCACCACCAAAAGGAAGCTTTTGGAAGAATCCAGCATGGGTAAGAGGGCGGGCATTCTGTAGGCCTCCGATAAAAGTTGAAGATTATCCAGGGTTTGTGAAATGGATGTGCGGCTAAGCATAACCCCCATGGTGGGCAGGCCCGTTTTCCACGAAACG
>SLOR01000128.1 GCA_007132395.1 Bacteroidales bacterium | reverse complement strand
AAGGAAAGGGCCCCGCTTCGCATTTTTGAAAATTTCTGCAACCGCACATTGCACACATTTGCAAAGCCGCACAGGCCAACCCGTAGACCAAGCTTTGCTAAAGAGTGCAATTTTGCCAACCTGCAAAAAGGTAATAAACTGAATGGCAGACGTACACGACATAGAAACCAGAAGCTACAACATGAGCCAAATCAAAGGCAAGGACACCAAACCGGAAATCCTGGTTCGGAAGTTTCTACATGCTCATGGTTTCCGGTACAGTCTGCACGGTAAAAAACTACCTGGGAAACCGGATCTCGTGTTGAGAAAGTATAACACAATCATTGATGTAAGGGGCTGTTTCTGGCACTTACACGCTGGATGCAAATATGGAGACCAGGTTACTACCCCTTCGGAAAAAATCACATCAAGAAGGAAAACTGCAGTTGAGAGAGATAAAGTCAAAATTGCTGAGTGGAAAGATGCAGGATGGGATGTAATCGTAATATGGGCAGAATGTGAACTGGAACCTAAGCGTAAGTATTCAGAGAAAAGAGAGGTGACATTGAATAACCTGCTAAACAAATTGAAGGAGTGAAAATACCGGTAATCGACATATTTGCGGGGCCGGGTGGGCTTGGAGAAGGATTCTCAAATGTTCCTTCTGCTAACAGGCGGGTGTTTGACATTAAATTGTCCATTGAAATGGATGATAACGCACACAAAACTCTTGAATTAAGGAGCTTTTACCGTCAGTTTGCCGCTAAAAATGTACCTGCGGAATATTACAGGGTGATGATGGAAAAGGATACCGATCAAAGAGAGCTCTTAAAAGAAAAACTTTTTGAAAGGTTCCCCAAACAAGCAGGAAAAGCAAAAAATGAAGCATGGAAAGCAACCCTTGGAAAAGTACCTCCAGAGAATGTGGATAAGCGAATTCAGAAAGTACTTAAGGGAAGAAAAGACTGGGTTTTGATTGGCGGGCCTCCCTGCCAGGCATATTCGCTTGTCGGGCGATCCAGAAGGCAATGGAAAGATAATCTTGATAATGAGGATCCGCGGGTCCATCTCTATAAGGAATACCTCAGAATAATTGCAAAACATGATCCTGCCGTATTCGTCATGGAAAATGTAAAGGGTCTTCTTTCTTCAAAATTGGATGGAGCAAAAATATTTGACCTAATAAAACGCGATCTCCGCGATCCTTCTACTGTGTTTCCTGAATCAAAACACAAGTACAGAATCTATTCCTTAACTACTGAGCCGATAGACTTTGAAGATGGTCAGCCGATTTATGAGAATGACACTGATTACCTCATCAGGTCAGAGGATTATGGAATTCCCCAGAAGCGGCACCGGGTTATCCTGTTGGGAATACGTGAGGATGTAAAGGTTGAGCCAGATACATTAACCATTGCTGATGAACCGGTAACATTATCCGATGTAATAGGAGATTTACCAAAAATTCGTAGTGGCATTAACCGTTCTTTCAAGACAAGTAAAATAGTAAACGGAAAGAAGAAACGGATTTATAAAAATGAAGTAGATTCAGACCAGCATTGGAAAGAACTAATCAATACTTTCCGGAAAGAAATTATTTCCTGGAATGGGTTTGCAAAAAATTACTCATCAAAACAAATTGCAGTACCCGGAAAAGGAATAGGTGCTGAATTTGTAAAATGCAATTCGCCCTCAAAGGCAAACCCGCTGTATAGTTGGTATTATGATCCTAATTTGAAAGGAGTGGCTCACCATGAATCACGATCACACCTGATTCAGGACCTGAAGCGCTATATGTTTTCCAGTATGTTTACGAAAACCTATGAGCGTTTTCCACGATTAAATGAATATGAAAAGCATAGCGTTGAGCTCTTGCCGGATCATGAAAATGCAAAATCAGGGAAATTCGCAGACCGCTTCAGGGTACAACTTCCGGATCAACCAGCTACAACGGTAACCAGCCACATATCCAAAGATGGCCACTATTTCATTCATTATGATGCGGATCAATGTAGAAGTCTAACCGTTAGGGAAGCTGCAAGAATTCAGACCTTTCCAGATAATTACCTGTTTTGTGGTTCTCGGACAGCTCTATTTCATCAGGTTGGTAATGCTGTACCGCCTCTCCTAGCAAATCAAATTGCTGAAATAGTTTATGATTTGTTCGTAAAGATTAAAATTGGTTACAAGTCCAAAAAAATAGCCATCATGGATTCAAACTTAATTCCATTGATTCATGAATGAAAGTATCACCAATAAGCTAATTTACCGTTTTGCAGATAACGAAAGTATCTGCAACCTACCACGGGTTTTAACTGAGTCCCTTCAAGTCACTTCACAATTCCTGTCTAACCATGATAATAATAAACTGTGTCTTGTGTATCCCTCAAAAGATCATGTTGCTCAATGGCTAATTCCACCTCTTGTTTTTGATTTACTGATAAGTGATTTCGAAAAGTATAAGGACGATATAAACAAAGCTTATTTATCTTATAAACCAGGAGATAAACTTTTCCTAAATAACAAAGCAATAGTAGAATGGGTTCGTCATGACCATGACACTGTAACTTTTATCACTAAAGCAGGGAAGAACTCAAGTGGGGCTCAAATTACAATAAACAAGCAGCAGGTCCTAAAACTGCGTAAAGCACCTCAAAGAAGAGTTTTATCTTCCATGAAAACAGTTAAATCAGTTTTCTCAAAAAGAATTATAACTCCAACTGAAAACCTTCTAGAAATTGAAACATATGGCAATCGGAAGTTCGTACACAATAGTTTATGTCTAATCAGTACATTCAAATCTTATGATGATTCAATCCGCGAAGTTCTGTTGAATAATGCTGAAATAGATGAATACTTCAAACCAGGTAAAATTGATGACATTGGAAATGTAAGTGAAACAGGTCCATTTTTAATCTCAAATAACTTCACAAACCTTCTTTCTTACTTTTATTCAAGCGAGTACACACCGGTCTCAAAAATTATCATTGACGGATTCAATTCTCTGACGCCCCGGGGAGATTTTTCTGATATTGACAAAGAATTTAACATTCCAACAATTCTTATCACTGATCTTTCAGAGGTCGAAAGTTTTTCAGAAATCAAAAACTTAGGTTTTGAGTTTTTCAATTTTACGAGCGAAAACATAACGGTCGGGGATATTGTCCGTAACTCGCCTTTTGAATCATTTGAGCTGAAAATTAAAAGGTCTGTTTCATTCAAACTTGATACAATGCTATGTAATGATGCTAACCTTGAAGCCGTGACAAAAAAGCTTCATTCATTACCACCGGATGACTCAGATAATAACCTGAATATTTTGAAAATATCACTGATACAGCTATTTAATTTGCTTTCCAGAATTTGCTATATTCCTGACGATTCAGAAATCTCAATCTTCAATGAAAAGATTAACAGTATTGAGGCGCATTTTTCGGATTGTCGCTTATGGCTGGGAGAGTCCGAAGCGTTAATTGAAGAAGCAATTTCCCACTTAAAGAATTACATAGTATCTCTGTCGGATGGTAAAACGTCAAAGTGTATTAAACTGGAAGAATTACTAGGTCATAAATACGACTACATTATTTGTCCTACCGGAGGTGAGGCTTCCACTCTCAAAAAGCACGTAACCCGGTCGGATATAAAAGTCATTTCACTTGCCGACCTGAATGATAACCTGTTATCGCATATTAGCCTTAAAGCAGTTCTTACCGGATGGCCAAAATCAACCAACCTCAATAAACTTTTATTCTCCTTTTTGTTTTCAAAGGTAACTGTCCTGTTCTACCACTTTGAAAATAAATATTACAATTTGCTAAGAAGGAGAAACCTTGCAAACACTAAAAACATTAGAGCTACAATATCCAAAACTGGTAACCGAACTTCAGACAATAACTCTGAAAATGGTTTTGAAAAATTCTTTAAAGGGGATTCAATTACTGAACCAATTGATTATAATAATACACCTGACATCTTTGACTTTGAGCTTAAGATTGAAGCTACTCAATACTCAAAGTATTCCGGTAAAGGAAATTTGACTGAGAGTTCCAAAGCAAGAAGAATAGACTTCGATAATAACACATTTATTTACGCAACGGATTCACATAAATTTCTTATGATAAACGAACTTATTGACTCCTTAAAACCCAACCCTAAACTTCATAGCAAAATTTTCGAGGCTTTGAAAGTTGGGGATATAATAGCCTTTATCAATACAGACAGGGACGTTCTGGTGGAGTTGGTTCAAAAAGGAACAAAGCTTGATGAACTGACTGCTATAGAGAAATGGACAGGCCTATGGAAGAATCTGCTGAGGGAGCATTATGCTTCAACGGGCAATGACTTTACGAAGTTGGTGGAGGACCTGCGCGATTATGAGTGCAAAAAACATCCTGCTACAATAAAAAATTGGTTGCAGGATGATAATCTTATAGGACCGGATAGTGATGATGATTTATTGAGTATTGCCATGCTGACTAACTCCGAATTGCTTGGTGAAAACATAAAAACTATAAGGGAGGCGATTAATAAAATGATCAGTTTGAGGTTTCAGGCATCGACTGTAGTCAGAGATAAGATTAAGGGTGAGCTAAGGTCTATAGCCAATTCCTCAATTATAAATTCATCCGTTGAAATAGAAGATTTGGGTAGAGTGGAAATTCTGAAGATTATTGATTTAAAGAGAGAATCCGAGGATATAGACAAAAAATATGTTAATCGATTGCTAACAAAGGAACTTATTTAATGGCCAAACTACTGCCTCCATATATTGATAGAAGCTTCAAAAGTACTGGGGAGAAATTAATTTTTGACATTCTCAAGGAAGCTCCTTTTGCTAAAGACTGGATAATCCTTCATTCTCTCAACCTTTCAAAGCATACAAAGCGATTGTATGGAGAAATTGACTTTCTTATACTCATACCCCGAGGCGGTATTTACATTATGGAAGTTAAAGGTGGTGACGTGAAATGTAATAATGGTGTCTGGGAATATACAAATCGTTATAATAAAACATATACCAGCAATGTAGGTCCATTTAATCAGGCCAGAGATGCAATGTTCTCTTTACGTACTGCCGTAAGTAGAGAATTTGGAAAAGAACAAAAGTTTAATAAGATTTTATTCGGTTTTTTATGCGCATTCCCTCACATCAGCTTTGACAGGCATAGTGTGGAGTATGAGTCCTGGCAAACACTTGATAAAGATTCATTGGAAAATATTGAAACTTTCTTCAAAAATCTGGTTAGTAATTTCATCGACAAGCATAGAACTCAAAGATGGTTCTCTCAGGAGGAATCCCTGCCTGATAAAGAGACTTTGGAGCAGCTATGTGATTTTTTAAGAGGTGATTTTGAAAGAATCCGAACCATAAAAGAACGGCTTGAAGAATTTGATAAGCAGGTCAAGTCATATACTGATGAACAGTACCGTATTCTGGATCACATACCTTTAAATGACCGGAGCGTCACTCAGGGAAGCGCAGGCACTGGGAAGACAATGATCGCAATGGAATCTGCCGTGAGAGCTGCACAGGAAGGAAAGTCTATTTTTTTAACCTGTTTCAACAGGTTAATCGGTGAATGGATGCAAAAACAACTGGAAGAATACGAGGAAATAACCGTATCCAGTCTTCACAGATATTTGTTCGAGGAGTCAAAGGGGTTTGACTACGATCGTACAATGGAAAACAAGCAGGATTTTTATTCCAAGTATTTACCCGAACTTTTAGCTGATATTTACACGAAAGGAATCAGTCCAAAGTTTGATAAACTGATCATCGATGAAGGTCAGGACTTAATACGGGAAGAATATCTCGATCTCTTTGATTCTATGCTGAAAGGTGGATTGGCAAATGGGCAATGGGAGGTTTATGGCGATTTTGAACGGCAGGCAATATTTGCTCAACTATCCAGGGAAGATATGTTCACTTTGATTAAAAAGTATGATAATCCATCAAAGTTTTT
>SLOR01000353.1 GCA_007132395.1 Bacteroidales bacterium | reverse complement strand
TATAAGGGCGAGGCCTTGAAGATTTTAAAGCAATTTAATGTTCGGGTATGGGGCCTGGCAACCATCGAAACCAGCCGTGGCAATTTTGTGGGCACGGTGCTTCCGCGGTCAGAAAACGACGACGACAGGCACATCGTGCTGAAAATCCCGACGGGCTACAATGTGGGCATCGACGTGGCCAATATCATTGCAATGAAGGAAACGGGATACAAGAAAGCCAACTACAAAATTCCTGAAAAGGAGTTTCCCTACACGGAAGGATTACCCAAGGTGAAGTTGATCGGCACGGGTGGTACGATCGCTAGCCGGCTCGACTACCGTACCGGTGCGGTGATCCCGGCTTTTTCGCCCGGTGAGCTGTATGGTGCGGTGCCCGAGCTGGCTGACATCTGCAATCTTACCACAGAAAAAGTATTTGCTGTTTTTAGCGAGAATATGGGCCCTGAACAATACAAACAGCTGGCAGTAGCCATTGGCAAGGAAATCGAGAACGGCATCGACGGCATTGTGATTGGTCATGGCACAGATACGTTGCACCACACGGCCGCTGCCTTGACCTACATGATACAAGACCCACCCGTACCCATCGTTTTGGTGGGTTCACAACGCTCTTCAGACCGGCCTTCGTCAGACGCCGCACTGAACCTCATGCACGCCTGCTATACAGCAGGCAATGCCGACATCGCCGAGGTGATGGTGTGCATGTTTGGTCCTACTTCCGACGAGTATGGCCTGCTGCACCGCGGCACAAGGGTGCGCAAAATGCACTCTTCGTACCGCAGTACTTTTCGTACAGTTGGAGACATCCCACTTGCAAGGGTCTCAAGAGAAGGTGTCATCCCCATCAAGAAAGAATATAACAGCCGCCGCAAGGATAGAAAAGTGAAGATCATGCCCTATTTTGAAGAAAAGGTGGCCATCATCTATTACTATCCGAATATGATGCCCGACATGGTTGACTCCCTTGTTGACAATGGCTACAAGGGCATCATCATTGCCGGCACCGGGCTTGGGCACGTCAACAAACCACTGTATCCGGCCCTCGAAAGGGCAAATAAGAAAGGTGTGGCAGTATATATGACTGTGCAAACCCTCTGGGGCTATGTGCAGATGTTTGTGTATGAAACTGGTCGCGAAATGATGGCTTTGGGAGTCGTTCCCGCCGAAAATATGCTGCCAGAGGTGGCTTGGGTAAAGCTGGGATGGGCACTCGGACAAACAAACGACCTTGAGAAAGTCAAGAAAATAATGCTGAACCCAATGAATGATGACATCACACGGCGTGAACCCTATAATGGCTACCTCGTTTACCAGGGCGGGCTGCCGGAGGTGGAGGATTTTATCAAGCGGTTCAGGAAATAAATGCTCGATTACTGATTGCCAATTGTCGACAGGACAGAATTTGGCAACAGGTGTTCATTGTACCCGGAGCCGGGCTCGAACCGGCACGGCCGCAATGGCCACAGGATTTTAAGTCCTGGGTGTCTACCAATTCCACCATCCGGGCATCAAAAAGAGAACTTTATGCCCCAAAAAAGCAGGGCTAAAAAAAAACCTCTTTTCAGAGGTCTTTGAGCGGAAAACGAGACTCGAACTCGCGACCCCGACCTTGGCAAGGTCGTGCTCTACCAACTGAGCTATTTCCGCTTGTGTCGTTTGCGGTTGCAAATATACGTATGTTTTTTTAACTGCAAAACATTTTTTGGAGCAAAAAACATCTTTTTCAAATAGCTGCTGATTATCAGGAAAAAGTAGTGTTTCAATTTTGATAACTCGCAACATTGCAAGTGTAATTTATTTTTTATTTAATGGGGCTAAAGCCCTTGTTTTAGTCCAGCATCTTATCCGTTGGCTAAAGCCAACGGCAATGGATATGAGGCTGCATCGCAAATTCATTGTCTAGATTAAAGCCAATGACAATAGATACCGGGTATTGCTCCTATCCATTGCCGTCAGTTTTAACTGACGGATTTGAAAGTCTCAAAAACAGTTGGCTTTAGCCCAAAAGCATACAGAAGGCAGGAACAATAATCATTTATTGCCCTGTTAAAGCTACGAGATGTTTCGCGTTGCTCAGCATGTCAGGCAATTTCATGAGGACTATTGAAGGGGTTCTATCTCCGTTTTCGGAAAAAATCCACCAGTAAATCCGCACATTCCTTCTCTCTTATCCCACTGATAATTTTTGTTTTAGGATGCAGTATGTCCTTTGAATAGCGGGTAAAGCCTCTTTTTTCATCTTTGGCGCCCACCACTATTTTTCCCAGCTGGGCCCACTGACTGGCACCGGCGCACATTACGCAAGGCTCGAGGGTAACATACAAGGTGCAATCCTTCAGGTATTTCCCCCCTATGTATTCGGAGGCAGCCGTAAAAGCCTGCATTTCGGCATGGGCCGTAACGTCATTGAGGGTTTCGGTCAAATTGTGAGCCCGGGCAATAATCTGGTTACGGCATACGATAATGGCGCCCACGGGCACTTCATCTGCCTCATAGGCCTTACGGGCCTCAGCCAGGGCCTCTCCCATGTAATGGTCGTCGGAAAATACACTAAACTCCATCTTGAGTTTTTTTCCAAAAGTACAAAATACCCTATAACAACACCCATCCCAGGTTGGGGAAGTGACAAAACAGAAAACAAAAAGCAATTTTCTTCATTTACATGCATTAATTAATTCAAACCTTGCCAATCTTTTTTATACTTTCATTGTTAATTAAAATGCATTGGAAGACATTTACTGAACAACGAAAAATTCGCATATGAGCCAGGTAAAAGTATTGAGTGGTTTTGCCAAAGACACCCTTAAAGGTCTTACCTCCCCCCGTAAGTTTTTACAGCCCAAGTATTTCTATGACACAGAAGGCAGTAAGATTTTTCAGCAAATCATGCATATGCCCGAATATTATCTCACAAATTGTGAAATGGAAATCTTCAGAACACAATCCATGTCTATGGCTCAATGGTTGCACCTAAGCGACAAAGTATTTGATCTGATAGAGCTGGGTCCGGGGGATGGTATAAAATCAAAAATACTGCTCAAAGAACTACATGCAACACAAAAGTCTTTTACCTATCTGCCGGTTGATATTTCCGCTTACAGCCTGGAGCAACTTTCCCGTGAGTTGACAAAAGAAATACCGGGGTTACAGGTAAAACAAAGAGCGGGAGACTATTTCAGCGTGATGGAAGATATGGCTGCGCAAAACGGCACATCCAGAGTAATCCTTTTCCTGGGAAGTAATATTGGCAATTTCCTTCCCCATGAAAGAGCTGCATTTATGCAAAAGGTATCTGCAATGACTTCCTCAGGCGATGGGTTACTTATGGGGTTTGACCTGAAAAAATCACCGGCCATAATACAAAAAGCCTACGATGATCCCCACGGCTATACCCGCGCATTTAACCTCAACCACCTGCAACGGATTAACCGCGAACTGGATGCCGATTTTGATTTGCGAAACTTTGAGCATCATGCAAGCTATCATCCTGAAACCGGAGAAATGAAGAGTTTTCTTGTGAGTAACAAAGCCCATTCGGTATCTCTCAATTTTGCCAAAACGCATATCCATTTTGATAAGTGGGAGCCTGTTTTTATGGAATTATCGCAAAAATTTGATTTTAAAAGCATCGAAGAGCTGGCAAGGAATTTTGGATTCTCGGTGAAAAAGAACTTTTTAGATACCCAGGGGTACTTTACTGACAGCCTTTGGATTAAAAAGTAAATAATACGGACTGTTTCACAGAAGGTGTCCAATATTTATTTTTCAACCAAAACCTTCATAAAACTGTTGGTTGGAAATCACTTAAAAACACAAATTATGAAAGCAATATGGAACGGTCAGGTGATTGCCCAAAGTGATGACACTGTGGTTGTAGAAGGCAATCACTACTTCCCTGCTGATGCTATACAAAAAGCATACTTTAGGGAAAGTAATCAAACAAGTACCTGCCCCTGGAAGGGCACCGCGCACTATTACCATGTGGAGGTAGATGGCAAAACCAACAATAATGCTGCCTGGTATTACACCCAACCCAAAGAGGCCGCAAAGCACATAACCGACAGGGTAGCATTCTGGAAAGGAGTGGAAATTACGGAATAGAAACATTCATAAAGTCTGCCAAAATGAATTCAAGGACCATCAATACAATGCCATTACCATGCAAACCCTCCTCACAGAAATATCAACAACGGAACTGCTGGCTGCTATTGAAAACAACAGCTGCCAGATAATAGACACCCGCCCCACAGAGGCTTACAACGGTTGGCAGCTCATGGGAGAAGCCAGGCCGGGCCACATAAAGGGTGCCCGAACACTTCCTGCAAAATGGGCCCAATACATCGACTGGATAGAAATTGTAAGGCACAAAGAGATATTACCTCATCAAAAAATCATACTGTATGGTAATACTCAGGAAGATATCAATCTTGTGGCCGGCAGATTTCTCGATGCAGGATACAATAAGCTTTACCTCTACCCTGATTTTGCCAATCAATGGGCAGCATCTCCCAATCTGCCCATGGAGTTTATGGAAAGATACCAGCACCTTGTGTATCCTTCCTGGGTCAATTCTCTCATAAACGGGCACAAACCTCCTTTATACAATAAAGGACAAAACTATGTAATTTGTCATGCCCACTACCGCAATTACAACGACTACCTGAAAGGACATATCCCGGGAGCCATTGCACTCGACACCCTTGAGCTGGAGGACCCTGAAACCTGGAATCGCCGTACCCCGGCCGAACTGAAAGAAGCGTTGGAAAGGCACGGAATATCCGCAGAAACCACTGTGATTTTATATGGCAGGTTCTCCTTCCCCGACAATAACGACCCCTTTCCGGGCAGTGCAGCAGGACACCTGGGGGCCATTCGCTGTGCCCTCATTATGCTGTATGCCGGGGTAAAAGATGTACGCATACTAAATGGGGGCATTGCTTCCTGGGAGGCAGAAAAGCTCCCCATTTCCACAGAAACTACCCCAGCGGTACCTGTAAAGGATTTCGGCATAAAAATACCGGCCAACCCGCAATACATTGTAGATATGGAAGAAGCCAAAGCACTTATCCGTTCGTCTGATGGCGATATAGTATGCACCCGCAGCTGGCCTGAATATATAGGCGAGGTGAGTGGCTACAATTACATTGAACAAAAAGGGCGCATACCCGGGGCAGTGTATGTAAATAATGGCTCCGATGCTTATCGTATGGAAAACTACCAAAACCTGGATTATACCACACGTGAATTTCATGAAATTATTAAGATATGGAAGGAGGTCGGCATACATGCACAAAAGCATCTGGCCTTTTATTGCGGAACAGGATGGAGAGGCAGCGAGGCATTTTTTAATGCATGGCTGCTGGGCTGGCCCAGAGTATCGGTATTTGACGGGGGTTGGATGGAGTGGAGCGCCCATGCCGACAATCCCATAGAAACAGGAATCCCTGATTAAATTTGCATTGAACCTTAAGACCCTGTGAGGGTTTAGCATCCGTAAACAACACCATTTATTATCATGCACAAACTTTTTCCCTGCATTGTTACCGGCAATAAAGAAATTGCCCCCGGTGCTTTCATCCTGAGTTTTAAGAGAGAATTTGACTTCCACCCCGGCCAGGTAATTGGTCTGCATGTAAACCCGGAAGGAGAACCCCGGCTTTACAGCATTGCCAGTGGGAACAAACAGGAGGAAGTGTGGATTCTTTACAATGTAAAATCCGACGGAGCCCTTACACCTCCCCTGTCGCAGGTAAAAAAAGGTCAAACCGTTTTTATCACAAAGCCTTTCGGCAGTTTTAGCTGCGACAACCAGCCGGCAATGTGGATTGCCACAGGTACAGGCATCGCACCTTTTGCTTCCATGATTTTTTCGGGACTGGTCAGCAATAAAATACTGATTCAGGGCAACCGCAACCCGCAAGGGTTGTATTTTCGTGAAACCATTGAG
>SLOR01000038.1 GCA_007132395.1 Bacteroidales bacterium | reverse complement strand
TTTCCTCCAGGCTATTTTCATTAAGGTTGCCAAAGCTGTACTGCCTTACAGTTTTGGCCCGGCCAAATACCACTTCACTACCCTGATGCGACAGCCTGTAGCAGGGCACCACTTCTCCCCTTGAAGTAATATAGGTTGCATCGCTGTTTACAAAACCACACTTGCGCTCTGTTTTCAGCTCCACCTCCGGAAATATCACCCGCAATCCCCTTCTGAAAGAATAATTACGAATTTTATGAAACAGGGCTTTGGCTTCCATATTTTCATACCTGGCGTAAAGAATGTCTTCAGCCTGATCCATTTTCTGGGGCATAAGGTGGGAAATTACCAGATGCCGGACATTCCGTTTTTCCAGCACATCCATGAGCGGAAAAATATCATCAATATTTTTTCGTGAAGCAACAAACTGGATATCCAGATGGGGTGTTGCATTGCCCGAAGCACTTTTGAGCGCATTAAGATGGTCAATATTCGCTAACAGTTCCTGAAAAACCACCCCTCTGCCTTTCAGCATCTGGTCTTCCATACCATCCACCGATACCACGAACAAATGCACCCGGTTCACCATTTCGGGTGTAAGTTTTTCTTTAAAAAGTGTTGCATTGGTAGTTACCCATATCTCCTTCCCCTCCAATTCCTCCAGGGTTTGTGCAAACAGTGGAGAAACCAGGGGTTCGCCCATACCTCCCAGCACCACAATTTTTATTTCCTTGTTTTCCTTAATCTGTTTTACAGCATCCTTCCAGAGTTTTTTCTGCATATCCATGGGTTCTTCAACCCATTGGTGACGATAACATATTTCACATTCCAGATTGCAGGCATCCGTGATTTCAAGATAGACTTTTTGTAACATTGGGGTTGAGGTTAGGCTGAGGTTAAGATTAAGGTTTAGGTTAAGGTTGAGGTTGAGGTTGAGGTTGAGGTTGAGGCGGAGCGATAAGAAGTTGAACGAAGTGAAATCCCGAGAGTGAAGCGATTCGGGATTAATACTGAGCGGAGCAATCAGAAGTTGAACGAAGTGAAATCCCGAGACCGAAGGAATTCGGGATCCCGAGAGTAATGCGATTCGGGATTCGGGCCCTTGGGATATGAAGAAAAAGCCCGAAGCTCCTCACGGTTTCAGGAAGGCAAGGAGCAACGGGCCAAACAGATTATCAAAACATTATGAGGGAACGCCCAGGGCTTTCAGCTTATCGGGTGTGGGGATTCCTTTTTCATCCCATCCTCTTTCTTTATAATACAGGGGCAGCAGTTCTGCCAGTGCGCTTTTCTGCCCTTTGGAGGGTCCGCTGGGGATGGCATCTTCCATCAAACGCTTGGGAAGCTTGTCCTGCGAGGGGTCAATGCCAGCCTTCAGGTTCCATACCCTCTCCAGGTTCCAGATGCGATCGCCTGCCTCCAGGATGTCGGCAGCAGTATGTTTATGACCTGTAACGGCGGTAAACATATCGGCATAGTCATCGGCAGTAAGAGCGAAAGATGTAAACAGGCACATTCCGCATGAATCAATAAAAGCGGTTAAGTCCTGGAAAATCTTCACCCACTCGGGTTTGCCTTTCTTCTCCATCCTGTCCAGTTTTTCGGGTAATCCCAGAATTTCGGGAGAAATCAGGTAACCTCTCACGTGGCAACCGCCCCTGTTGGAGGTGGCATACTGGAGTCCTTGTCCTTGAATACCGCGGGGGTCGTAAGCAGGAAGTTCCTGTTTTTTTACCGACATGGAAAGTTCCGGATGTCCGTAGGATTCCGCCAGACGATACGATCCTTCTGCCATTTTGCTTGCCAGAGCGCCATCGCGCATACCAATTTTTTTCACCCACTCAACCATGCTGTCGCCGTCGCCGAACTTCAGGCCCAGCCCGTTGAGTTCATTATCCTTGATGTATCCTTTTTCATACAACTCCATGGCAGTTGAAATGGTAACACCCACCGATATGGTATCCATCCCCATTTCGTTACTCCAGTAGTTGGCTTTAATGGCAGCCTTCATATCATCTACCCCGCATGCAGCACTGAAAGCCCATACACTTTCGTACTCAGGTCCGCCGGTTTCGATATCGTCGGCTTTGGTATAGCGACCGCAGGCGATGGGACACGCAAAGCAGGATTCTCTTTTGAGGAGAAACTGCTCGCTCATGGTTTCACCACTTACTGCTTCGGCTTTGTCGAAATAGGTTTCCTGGAAGTTTTTGGTGGGAAAAACACCCTGCTCATTAATGATATTTACCAGTACGTTGGTTCCGTAAGTGGGAAGTCCGGCACCGGTTACACCGTTGTCTTTGAGTTGACCCCGGCCTTTCTTCACCACTTCCTTAAGGGTTTCCGGGTCGGCGATATCAGGTTTGGTATTGCCTTTTACCACTATGGCTTTCAGGTTTTTACTTCCCACCACTGCGCCTACGCCCGAGCGTCCGGCAGCCCTGTTGAGGTCGTTCATTACCGCAGCCATTTTAGAAAGTTTCTCCCCCGCAGGTCCGATGCAAAGCACCTTGGCCTTTTGTGGAGCCTCTTTCATGAGCTCATTGGTGGTTTCGATGGTGGTTTTGCCCCATACGTGACCTGCATCGCGGATTTCTACTTTGTCATCTTCAATAAAGATGTTTACAGGCTTATCTGCTTTACCTTCAATTACCAGGGCATCGTACCCGGCAAACTTGAGCTCCGCCCCCCAATAGCCTCCGGAGTTGGAACTGGCGATGGTACCCGTAAGGGGCGATTTGGTAATTACCATGTACCTTCCCCCGGCAGGAGTAGGTGTACCCGTCATGGGGCCAGTGGCAATAATAATCTTGTTGGCGGGATCAAAGGCATCAATACCCGGATCCACTTCGTCAAACATTATTTTGGAACCAAATCCACGTCCTCCGATATACTTCAAAGCTTCCTCGTGCTTGAGCGCTTCGGGCTTAATGGAACGATCCGTTAAGTTGACTCTTAAAATTTTTCCTCTGTAACCGTGCATAGTTTTATTTTTTTGATACAACAATAATTTGTTTTTTATCACCCCCTCTATAAGCAATCTTCACTCCAAACCTTTTACAACACTGAATATATGACACATAGCAAAATATCATGATGTTAAAATAATAACATCTCGCGAATAATGTTTGTTTTCTGGACAGTATTCGTATATATTTGTGTTCAGTTACCACACAGTGTTCAGATACTAAACACTCATATTGTTAATGAATGCAATAATTGTTAATTAGACTGACTATAAATTATTAGATTTCAACCCTCTAACAATTGATTTATGTTTCAGGACTGGCGCACCCGGGTGGTGCTGATTTTTCTCAGCGGACTGATAGTCCTTTTTATCGTGGCACCCATAGCAGGAATGCTTTTGCAGACCAGTGCAGCGGAATATATGGGCGCAATATCCGATCCGGAGGTGGGCTCAAGTATTCGTCTCACTCTATTTGCCTCCATGGGCGCAACCCTCATTTTCGGGCTGCTGGCCATACCCCTGGCCTACGTTCTGGCCCGGAAGAATTTCCCGCTGAGGGGACTGGTAAATGGCCTCATAGACCTGCCTGTTGTTATACCCCATTCGGCGGCCGGCATTGCATTGCTGGGCGTAATATCACGAAACACCCTGGTGGGGCAGGCGGGTGAGCAGGTGGGCATTCAGTTTGTGGGAGGCATAGCCGGAATTGTTGTTGCTATGGCCTTTGTAAGCCTGCCATTTGCCATCAATGCCGCACGCGATGGGTTTGCCGCCGTTCCTGAGAAGCTGGAAAAAGCTGCTTTAAACCTGGGCGCATCCCCGGCACGGGTGTTTTTTTCCATCTCACTCCCCCTGGCCAAACGTAATGTAATCAGCGGACTGGCTATGATGTGGGCAAGAGGGCTGAGTGAATTTGGCGCTATCATCATTATCGCCTACCATCCCATGGTTACTCCTGTACTTATCTGGGAACGATTTGCCTCCTTTGGCCTGAGCTATGCACGACCGGTAGCAGCAGTCTTTATCCTGGTTTGCCTGACCATATTTATCCTGATGAGACTTTTGACAAAAACGCGTTATCATGTTAGAAATTAAGAACATAAACGTAAAACTGGGCCAGTTCTCCCTGAAGAATATCTCTTTGCAGGTAGAGCAGGGCGGCTACCTTACTGTGTTGGGGCTTTCGGGCGCCGGCAAAACCGTTCTGCTGGAAGTGCTGGCAGGCCTTGTAAGGCCCGATTCGGGAGAGGTGATACTCAGGGGCAAAAACATTACTCACCACAGCATACAGCAACGGCCGCTGGGGCTGGTTTACCAGGACATGGCCCTGTTTCCCCACATGAGCGTACGTAAAAATTTGCAATATCCGCTCAAAGGGAAAGGATTGTCGGCCCGGGCGAAACAAAATCGCATCGAAGAACTTGCCCGGCTCACAAAAACCGAGCATCTGCTGGAGCGCTCACCCGGCACCCTATCAGGGGGCGAAGCACAGCGGGTTGCCCTGGCACGCACCCTGGCCTCCGACCCGGAAATCCTCCTGCTTGATGAGCCCCTGGCCAGCCTGGATGTAAAACTCCGGCAGGAGTTGCGCGAATTACTCAAAACCATTAACCAAACCGGAAAAACCATTATTCACGTTACCCATGACCATATGGAAGCGGCTACCCTGAGCAAGCACGTGGCCATTATTGAAGATGGTTCCCTGCTGCAGTGGGGAAAGCCCGATGAGGTCTTTCGCCATCCTGTTTCAGAGTTCGTGGCACGATTCAGTGGAATTAAAAACATTTTCCCTTGCAAGTTGAATCCCGCCGCTGAAAAAAACGGGTTGTTTCCGGCAATTACCCCCGGGGGACAGGAGATAAAATTGCTTAACCACCCCGATAAAGAACATGCCCATATTATGATTCCCGGGGAAGATATTTTCGTTTCGGAACACCGGCTGGAAACCAGTGCCATCAATCAGTACGAAGGAGAGATTAAGGACATTTACCTGCTCAACCATGGGGTTGAACTGGTAATCCACGCACTGGAAGATTTTTCGGTGATTATCAGCCGTAAATCCCTGGACAACCTGAAGCTTTTTGCAGGGAAGAAGGTATGGTTCAGCTTTAAAGCTTCCGCAGTGCGTATTTTATAATATAGAAAGGCCGGCCCGCCTTTTATGCCCGCAATAAATTTAAAAATACTTATCCTTAAATACCTGGTCCATGAAAACCAAAGACAACATTCAGAGAGAAATCATAAAGAAATCTCACCAAAGGTGTGAAGAATATGGTGTAGACAAGGAACAGATTTTCCCCAGCCGCATTTTAACAGGCAATGAGGTTTCCTCGCACCTGGCACGCAATGAATTTTTGCTGCAGGTAGCATCGCCCTTTATGGATATCGTTTATGAAACTGTTACCAACTCAGGATTTTTTATCCTGCTTACCGACAATGAAGGGTGCATCCTGAAGGCTGTGGGTGACCCCGGCATTATTGCAGAGTCGGAAAAACTAAATATGGTGGTGGGTGCTTATATGCATGAAAAAAACATTGGCACCAACGCCATGGGCACAGCCATCAGCGAAAACCAACCCATACAGGTAACGGCATCGGAGCACTTTATATCAGCCTATCACCGCTGGACCTGCTCAGCGGCACCCATTCATAATTTTGAGGGTGAAGTAATCGGCACCCTTAACCTCACCGGGGAGAGCCACCTGGTGCATCCCCACACCCTGGGCCTGGTAGTGGCAGCAGTGCGTGCCATTGAAAACCAGATAAAAGCCGAGCACACCCAAAAGAGGCTCAACGAAGCTTTTTACTACATGAAATCCATCATCGAATCCGTTTCGGCGGGCATAATGGCACTGGACACCCAGGGAAATATCAAAGCCATGAATAACTGGGCCTGCTCCATGCTCAACCTGGAAAAAGACAAGATTATCGACAAGTCCATTGGAAAGCTACTCCCTCACTGGCAGGAAATCATCAGCAGGTTCGAAAAAGGGAAAACCTACATGGACATGGAAACCACCTTCCCCATCAATGGAGGCAAGGAGCGAT
>SLOR01000281.1 GCA_007132395.1 Bacteroidales bacterium | reverse complement strand
CCATGGCCAGACTGCAACCGTTACTGCAAGCCCTGCACAGGGTTATACTTTCACTAACTGGACAGAAAACGGAAGCGTGGTTTCTTCCAACAGCTCTTACAGCTTTACCGTTACCGGAAACAGAAGCCTTACCGCTAATTTCACCCTCAACGCTCACACCATTACACTGAATGCTGCACCCACACAGGGTGGCTCTACAAGCGGTGCAGGAGGCTACAACCATGGCCAGACTGCAACCGTTACTGCAAGCCCTGCACAGGGTTATACTTTCACTAACTGGACGGAAAACGGAAGTGTGGTTTCTTCCAACAGTTCTTTCTCCTTTACGGTAGAAGGAAACAGAAGCCTAACAGCCAATTTCAGCACCAACGCTCACACCCTTACACTCAATGCCTCACCCACACAGGGTGGCTCTACAAACGGTGCAGGTAGCTACGATTATGGCCAGACTGCAACCGTTACTGCAAGCCCCGCACAGGGTTATTCTTTCACTTACTGGACTGAAAGCGGAAGTGTGGTTTCTTTCAACAGCTCCTTCTCCTTCACCGTGGAAGGAAACAGAAGCCTAACTGCCAACTTCGAGTCTGAAACCTATGTAGCGCAATTCCTGATTGATGCACGAGCAATACCCGCCGGGCATGCATTTATTACAGGAGCAGGCTACTACGATGAAAACGAAACCGTTACCCTTACAGCCATAGCATCAACAGGTAGTTTTGAATTCGAAGAGTGGACCGAAAACGGTGTAACAGTATCAACCGCCAACCCTTATGTTTTCACCGCCACGGAAGACAGGGAACTCAGGGCCCGTTTCAGAAATAATCCCAGAAGTTTCACTGTATCTGCCAGTGCAAACCATACCAATGCAGCCTGGGTTTATGGCGCAGGAACTTATGAAGAGGGTCAGGAAGCCAGCGTGGAGGTTGCCTACAACAATGAAGTAAACTTCATTGGATGGCAAAACAGTGCAGGTCAAATCGTATCAAGAGATAACCCCTTCAACTTTTCGGTAACCAGCGACATTGAACTTCAGGCGCTTGTTGAATTGCAAACCATCCTGGAAGATGAAACAAAAACCATAAAAGTTTACCCAAACCCCACCACAGGCCGGTTTTATGCCGAGGTGGATGAGAAATCAGAACTCTTTGTACGCAACCTCGCAGGAGTAGTAGTTTACCAAACCATTGTATCTCCCGGAGATAACAGCGTAAACCTCTCCTTCCTGCCAACAGGAATGTACCTGCTGCAGTTCCACACTGAATCAAAAGTAATTTCAGGAAGAATTGTCGTAAGATAATTTTCTGCTCACACAGCAAAAGGGAAAACAATGCCCGCGACCTTTCCGATAAGGAAAAAGTCGCGGGCTTTTTATTTACGGTACTTTCAACCTCGCACCCCTTCATAATAATCAATAAAAATTTTCTGTTTTTGAAAACAAAACACTAATTTTGGCCTTCATTTGGCAATCTATGTAACTTACAAGCATTTTTTATATTCTTAATTAAAGCACGGATTTTTGTAAACACAAAACAAACCCGCAGGCGTTTTACTTTAAAAATTCCCATCAGTGGCTGAAAGTCTTGTTATAATCCCTACCTATAAAGAAAAGGAGAATATTGAAAATATTATCCGTAAGGTCTTTTCACTTAAGGAGGCTTTCCATGTGCTTATTATTGACGATAATTCGCCCGATGGCACTGCTGATATTGTAAGAGATTTGCTGAAAGAATTTCCCGAACAACTTTTTCTGGAAACCCGCAAAGGAAAGCTGGGCCTGGGAACGGCTTATATTCATGGCTTCAAGTGGGCACTACGCCGCGATTATCAGTACATTTTCGAAATGGATGCCGACTTCTCCCACAATCCCGAGGACTTGCCCCGTTTGTATTATGCATGTGCCAAAGAAGGTTATGATTTGGCCATAGGTTCTCGTTACATTAATGGGGTAAACGTGGTAAACTGGCCCATGGGCCGTGTACTCATGTCCTATTATGCTTCGGCTTATGTGCGTATTGTTACAAGGATGAAAGTAAGAGATACTACCGCCGGATTTAAATGTTACCGTCGGGAAGTACTGGAAGCTATTAACCTTGACAAAATTAAATTTACCGGTTATGCCTTTCAGATTGAAATGAAGTTCCTTACCTGGAAGCTGGGGTACAAAATCAAAGAAATTTCCATTATTTTCACCGACCGCACCCAGGGAGTGTCAAAAATGAGCAAAGGTATTTTCAAAGAAGCCGTCCTGGGTGTAATAAAACTCAGGCTCCGGAGTATTTTTCGCACTCCGCGAAAATTTCAGGGGAGCAATATCTGAAGTATTTCACCTTATTAAATCCAAGGCCTTATGTCAGCAAAAAAACTTATCGTTAACGCCCGCATCGTAAACGAAGGGCAGGTTGTACCCGGCTCGGTACTCATTGAAAACGATCTGATTGCAGAAGTTTTTACACATACCGGGGCCGAAGGGTTCAGCAATGAAGAAGTTGAGATAATTGACGCCCAAAACAGTTTTCTTATTCCCGGAATCATTGACGACCAGGTGCATTTTCGTGAACCCGGCCTCACGCATAAAGCCGATATTTTAAGCGAGTCGCGCGCAGCGGTTGCAGGAGGAATCACCTCTTTCATGGAGATGCCCAACACCATCCCCCAGGCTACCAGCATGCAACTGCTGGAGGACAAATATGACATAGGGGCAAACCGCAGCATGGCCAATTACTCTTTTTACATGGGAGCCACCAATGATAACCTGGAAGAGTTGCAAAAGATACAGCCCGATAAGGTTTGCGGCATCAAAGTTTTCATGGGTTCTTCAACAGGCAATATGCTGGTAAACGACGAGGAATCACTGGATAAAATATTTTCGCAGGCCAAAACCCTTGTGACCACCCACTGCGAGGACGAAGCTACCATAAAGGCCAACATGGAAGAGTTTTCACGCAAATTTGGTACAAACATACTTCCGGAGCACCACCCCCTGATCCGCAGCCATCAGGCATGTTTTCTTTCCTCCCGGAAAGCGGTGGCGCTGGCGCGAAAGCACAATACCCGCCTGCATGTTTTGCATTTATCCACCGCACAGGAAACCGGCCTTTTCGAAAGCGATGTGGATTTGCGTGAGAAAAAAATTACCGGAGAGGTGTGTGTGCACCATTTGTGGTTTTCTGACCAGGACTATGCTCAAAAAGGAAATTTCATCAAATGGAATCCTGCCGTAAAAGGTATCAACGACAGGGAAAAGCTTTGGCAGTCTTTACTTGATGGCACACTTGACGTGGTGGCCACCGATCACGCCCCACACCTGGCAGAAGAAAAGCAACAGCCTTACCTGCAGGCACCCTCAGGTGGTCCATTGGTGCAACATTCTTTACAGGCCATGTTTGATGCCTTGCAGGCCAGGCAACTACCCATACATCTCCTTGTGCAATGGATGTGTCACAACCCCGCCATCGCCTATAAAGTTTCACGCAGAGGCTTTATACGCAAGGGGTATTATGCTGATTTAACCCTGCTGAATCCTTCAAAACTTTACACTGTAAACAAGGCAAACATCCTGTACAAATGTGGCTGGTCGCCCTTTGAAGGACATACATTCAACGCAACACCCACCCATACCATTATTAACGGTGAACTGGTTTACAGGAACGGTGAATTTGCTGAAAACTTCAGAGGCAGAAGGCTGGAATTTGACAGAAGCTGATATGGGGAATCAAAAAACATAAGAAAAATGATTTGGCGGCTTTCTCAAAAATCCTGCTTTCAATCTCAGACAGAAATGATTTATTGTGCGACCGTAGTTTTTTTCCTGCGGAGCCACGCATATACCAGGAAAATCAATGCCAGTGTCAATAAAATAATACCCATAATAAAAAAACTCCCCTGCAGGCTGCTATAGTAAATGAGTGGCTGCAGTGCGATGGGCGACATAAACATTCCCAGGAACAATGCTGAATTAAGGTAGCCTACCAATCTTCCGCGAAGAGTTGCGGGAGCCAGCGATATAAGCCACAGGTTAAGGTTGGGCATCAGCAAGCCAAACCCAAACCCACACATGAGAATGCCACTAATCATTGCCCAATAGGTTTGCGCCTGACTGATAATAAATAATCCGATAAAAACAATAAAGAATACCAGAGCCATTATTTTCTGATAACTCAGGTACCTGCGTATCCGGCCATAGTTTACAGAAGTTGTTACAGAAGCTACGTTTACAAAGGCAATGGCAAACCCGATGCCTGTATTGGAAACTCCTTCCAAAGCACTGAGCATAAAGGGCATTTGAACCGGAATCATGTAAAACACAATCATGGAAAAGAATGTGATTACATACACCGAATACACCGCTACCGGGATTTTCGCCGGATGAATGCCGGTTATTTTGTTGACAGAAGAATCCCGTGGGGTTTGGGAATCCTCAGGTTCATTCACAGAAACCCGGGCCATAAACAATACAATAAGTGAAGCTGCGTAAATAAGAAAAGGCAGTCGCCAGTGTATATCTGCCAGTACTCCTCCTGAAGAAATAAATATCAATCCTCCCAAGCCCGCAAAAGCAGCCTGAGTACCCATAAACCGGTTGCGGTGGTCTCCTTCATAATAATCGCCGATAAGCGTAATTACAGCCGTTATAAGTCCTCCCACCGCAATTCCCAGCACCGCGCGTCCGGCCAGCAGCCAGGGAAGAGAATTAAAATAAAGGCCACTTGTTCCGGCCACGGCATAAAGCACGAGAGAAAAAAGAAGTACTTTCTTTCGCCCGGTTTTGTCGATAAAATAGCCGGCAACAGGAGCCAGCATACTCATGAACAAAGCGGGCAGGGTAAGAATAAGCCGGCTTAGCAACTCTATTCCTTGCACATGAGAAAACTCGCGGCTAATTTGTGGTAATGCCGGGGCTATAATGGCACCGGCCATTACCGTAAGTGTGCTTGCTGTAAGAAGGGTTGCCTTTCGAAGGCGGGGATATTGTGTTTGCATTAAAAAACTCAACAGGTATTTAACTATCGTTTGGCTAATTGGCTTTATGAATTAGCAGGACTAAAAATACCCATAAAAATGCCCACGAAGGAAATATCGCATAAAATTTTATCAAAAGTGGGCTTTCTCTTTCACGGGCAATGCATTTAAAAGGTTGATTGCCTGCCGGATATATTCCTGTTTCTCCTGATCACCCGCGCTGTGAATAGAGGCAAAATATAGAGGCTCCACCATTTCTATTCCGCAAAAACCAAATACACCTTCGGCATTGATACGGTTCATGGCCTTAAACATGCCTCTTTCGTATTCAGCACGTGTTTGCCCCAGGGTATTCATTACAACGGCCTTTTTTCCCCCAAGTAAAGGAATTACACCATTGATGCCCGACTGGTAAGCGAAGCCCCATGAAAACACCCTGTCGATATATCCTTTTACTATGGCAGGCATACCTCCCCACCAAACGGGATAAATAAAAATCATAGCATCAGCCCAGCTTACAAAAGACTGTTCCTTCTCTATATCAGCGGGGATATTGCCGGAAGAAATCATTTCAAAATCTTTGGTGCGCAATACCGGATCAAAATCGATCTGATACAGATCGCGAACTATCAACTCATGCCCATTGTGCAACAAACTATCTTTTAACTTCTCCAGAAGCTGCCAGTTAAAATTCCCCTCGTGATGATTACTGTATATAATTAGTACCTTCATCTGCTTTTACTTTGTAAATTTTTAATTTTTTCGTTTTACTTTTCACTACTTATGTTACTGATTAGGTTTGAATTTTCAGATTTGAAACCCGGATTTAAATAAGCTCCTATGGCATTCATTCCATGTTCTGAAATTCTCACTTCCATTTCGCGCAATCAGTTTTTCGGTTTTCACGAAATATTCATGATATAACACGTGGGAATCTCCATGAATCAGCAGGCCTGTTTATACCTATTTCAAGCAACAGAATTGCCAGACATTTGTTCAGGATTGATGAAACCCTCTTAAACAATAACAATACTTTAGTATTT
>SLOR01000231.1 GCA_007132395.1 Bacteroidales bacterium | reverse complement strand
CACAATAATCGTTTCTTCAATCCCGGATAAATAGAACTTTACTTTCCTGGTTACCTATATAAAGAAGGTTTTTTGCGGATGGATGTCCTCAAAGGGCCTTTTTTAGTTTTACCAGCTTTTCCAGCAAGCTTTCCAGCTGATCCAAAGGCAGCATGTTGGCCCCGTCGGATTTAGCACGTGCAGGTTCGGGATGGGTTTCGATAAATAAACCGTCAACGCCTGTAGCAATTCCTGCCTTAGCCATGGTTTCAATCATGTGGGGCAGCCCTCCTGTTACTCCGCTGGTAGTGTTGGGTTTTTGCAGGCTGTGGGTAACATCCAGCACCACGGGCACATCAAAGGCCTGCATTACAGGAATTCCCCTGAAGTCAACCACCAGGTCGCCATATCCGAAAGTGGTACCTCTTTCGGTGGCCCACACATTGGGGTTGCCCGCTGCCCGAACCTTCTCAATGGCAAACTGCATGGCTTCGGGCGAAAGGAACTGTCCCTTTTTGATATTGATGGGTTTGCCCGTTTTTGCTGCTGCAATCAACAAGTCTGTTTGCCTGCAGAGGAATGCCGGAATCTGCAACACATCTACATAGTGGGCCGCCTGATAGGCTTCCTCGTGCGAATGAATATCAGTAATTACCGGCACATCATTTTGTTGCCCTATCTGCTGCATAATGGATAGTGCGAGTTCATTGCCTATACCTGTAAAACTATCCAGCCGCGAACGATTGGCTTTCTGGTAGGATGATTTGAAAATATAGGGGATATCGAACTTGTCCGTTATATTCTTTATGGTAGCGGCAATTTCAAAGCCCATGTTTTCGTCTTCCAGCACGCAAGGTCCTGCGATCAGGAAAAAGTTTCCTGTTTTCTGTTTGAAGTTGGTGTTTATGAGTTCTAATGTGGGATGCATAGTATAAGGTTGAAAGGTTGAGATGTTGAAGGGTTGAAAGGTTTTCAGGTTGATGGGTTGAAATGTTTAATCAAAATGTACGGCGAGCCAGATGCAATGGGGGTTTTGGCTGGTATAGCTTACACGGTGTTTTTGGCGGGCGGGTATGAGCAGGTGATCTCCCTTTTGCAGGTGTATCATTTGACCGCCTTCCATTTCCAGGCTGGCTTTTCCCTGCAACAGAATTACCCATTCATATTGTTGTGAATCGCACCATTTGTCGGGAGGTGTGGTTTGGCCATTGCTTACAATTCTTTCCACGTGCACGTTCTTTGCCTTGCAAAGCGATTCAAACACCTCTTCTCCGCCAACAGGCAGTTGAATATCTTTAAAAATGTTTCTGATAAGCATGGCTGAAAATTAAATGAATAAATCCAAATCGCCTTTTCCCTGCCTGATAATTTCAATCTCGTCGGAGGTGCAATCTACAACGGTAGAAGCAATGTTTCCTCCATATCCCCCATCAATTACAATATCTACCATGTTGAAGTATTTCTCGTGAATCAATTCGGGGTCGGTGGTATATTCCAGGATTTCGTCTTCGTCGTAAATGGAAGTAGAAATGAGAGGGTTGCCATATTCTTCCACAATTTGTTTGCAAATGCTGTTGTCGGGCACCCTGATTCCGATGGTTTTTTTACGGCTCTGAAAAAGCTTGGGGACTTTATTACTGGCATCGAGGATAAAGGTGAAGGGCCCGGGAAGGGCTTTTTTCATAAGCTTGTAAACTTCCGTATTAAAAGGACGGGTATAGTCGGCTATATGGCTTAAATCGCTGCATACCATCGAAAAATTTGCTTTTTCTGCTTTCATCCCTTTTATGGCTGCTACCCTTTCCACGGCTTTAATCTGAAAAATATCGCAGCCCATGGTATATACGGTATCGGTAGGGTATATGATAACACCGCCACCCCGGAGGCATTCCAGTATAGTTAGTATCTTGCGCGGGTCAGGGTTGTCAGGGAAAATTTTTAAAAGCATAACTTATAAGATTTGATGATTGCCAAAAACTTCTGTTGCCAAAAGTCACTTGCCGGTTTTGCTGAAAAGGGTAAGCAAGTGTTCTACTTCTCTGGTCTTTACGGTATCTGATTCTTTTTTGTAAGCATGCGCGAGATTGTTAAGCATGCGGAAAATGATATCAATGTTGGAGCAGGGTTGAAAATATGCTTGCCGGGGTTCTTGTTTGAGCTGTTTGAGGAATTCCTCCAGATCCTTCACGGCAAAAACACTACCCTTGCTGAAAGCATTGATGTAAAACAATACATTGTTGGTGGAATACTCCAGGGTATCCGGGTTAAGTGAAGTGCCGGTATAAGCGAGCACAAAATGGTCGGGCAGGTTAATTCCGTGAATGGGTAAATCAAGGCTCTGGGCAATAATCATATATATAATGCCCATTGAAAGAGGGTTGCCTGTTTTGGTTTCCAGTACCTTGTTAATGTAGGAGTTTTCAGGTGCGTGATAATTGGTTATGTTTCCATGAAAGCCCTGCAGTTCATAAAACACATAATTGAAAACTTTAATTTGCTCCAGTGCAGTAAGGTTTTCATTGAGTTCCAACCATACTTCTTTTCTTAATTTGCCCAGCTCATATTCAATATCTTCTTCTTTAAGGTGAGGGTAAGCATATCGGGCTACTATCATGCAAGCCGATAACAGGTCTTTGCCTCCCCGATCAATCCATGCCGTTAACTCCCTGCAAATCTGATCGAATTGAATCTGATGAATGATGGTTTCAATCCTTTTCTGTACATCAGGCTGGTGATAATTTTCCCAGGCATGCTCAAGGAAAGGGATAATTTCGGTGCCAAAGATGTGAATATTAAGGCTTATATCGCGAAATACCTCAGGATCCGGTTCGTCAATAAGACTAACCAGGGCTTCCATCTTACGTATTTTGTCTTCGTCGCTGCTCATGCCTGCAATTATTCACTGTTTCTAAGATAGGTAAAACATGTCGGGCCCGTGGGAATTATGCTTCCTCAGGAGGTAACCTTCTCCAGTACGTGCTGTATAAGTTTTTCAACCGACTTTTTGTAGTCCTTGCTGTAAGTTCGGTTTACCCTGTTGGCAATAATATCGCAAACGGTAAGGGTGTTATGACCAAGGGTCTTTCCCAGAGCATACAGTGCCGATGTTTCCATTTCAAAATTGGTAATCACCTTGCCATTGTAATTAAAGTTTTCAATTTTTTCATTGAGCTCGGGGAAGGCAAGTGGGATTCTCAGCTCACGTCCCTGGGGGCCAAAAAAGCCTGAGGCTGTGGCTGTAATGCCGGATTTTAAATCACCAGCTACTTTTTTCAGCAACTCGTCAGAGGCTTTTACGATATAAGGGTAGGGAAGCCTTTGGCTCCAGTTGGTTTGTTTTATAAAGGCTTCCACAAGGTCTTGTTCTATAAGCGATTCATCGTATTTGTAGAAGTTAAGAAGTCCATCCAGCCCCAGCCCATAGGCGGAAGCCACAAAAGTATCTACTTCAATATCGGCCTGCAAAGCCCCTGAAGTACCCAGGCGGATAATGTCGAGTGAGGTGTGGCTTTCCTTTGGGGTGCGTTTCTCCAAATCAATATTTACGGCTGCATCCAGCTCATTGATTACAATATCAATGTTGTCGGTACCAATACCTGTTGAAAGTACGGTAATTCTTGTATTGTTGTAGGTTCCGGTATGGGTAACAAATTCCCGGCTCTGGATTTTACATTCAATATGGTCGAAATATTTGGAAATGGCCTCCACTCTGTGTTGATCGCCTACTACAATAACAGTGGGCGCGATATGTTCGGGTCTAAGCTTGATATGATAAACACTTCCGTCAGGATTAATGATAAGTTCGGATTCTTTGTAATACTTTTGCATAGTAAATTGATTTGAATTTTTTTCGGGGGAATTTGCTTACCTCGCGATTCTTTCTGTAAAACAAAATTATCAATTAATTGCTAATTTACCTATTAAAAGAGCGTATCTGCAATAATTGAATCCGCGGATTATAAACTTTTTGAATCTTGTATTAATGACAACCGAAATAATTTCCATTGGTGACGAATTACTGATAGGGCAGGTGATAAACACCAACGCTTCCTGGATGGCAGTTCAACTTAATGATGCTGGTGCCGAGGTGCGGCAAATCAGCTGTGTGTCTGATGCTGCTGATGAAATACAAAGAGCGCTCAGAGAGGCTGAGCAACGAGCCGATTTGATTCTGATGACCGGCGGGCTGGGTCCAACCCATGATGATATCACCAAAGATGTTTTGTGCAGGTATTTTGATACCCACTTGGTAATGAATGATAGAGTATTGGAGAATATCACATCGTTTTTTCAGCGTAAAGGCCTGCCGCTCACCCAGCTCAATAAAGATCAGGCGCTGGTGCCCGAAGCGGCCATCGTTATCGATAATCCAGTGGGTACTGCGCCCGGGCTGGCATTCCGTAAAAACGAAAAATTATATGTAGCAATGCCCGGGGTGCCTTATGAAATGAAGCATATCATACAGACGTTTGTTATACCCTATCTGCAAAAAAACGGCAAAGGCGAAAAAATCCTTCATAAAACCATCCTCACACAGGGCATCGGCGAGTCGTTTCTTGCCGTGAAGATTGCTGACTGGGTTGCCGCACTTCCATCAACCATAAAACTTGCCTACCTTCCTTCTCCGGGTATCGTGAGGTTGCGTTTGAGCATCAGGGGCAATCAGCCGGAGGAAATGATGAAGCTTTTGTCGGAAGAGGCTGAAAGGCTTAAAACGTTGATACCGGATTTTTTTTGGGGAATGGATAATGAAAAGCTGGAGGCACAGGTGGGAAAAATGCTAGGAGAAAAATCAGCTAGTCTATCTACCGCCGAAAGTTGTACCGGAGGATATATTGCTCACAAAATAACAAGTGTGCCGGGCAGTTCAACCTACTTTAAGGGTTCCGTTATTGCTTACGACAACAGGGTAAAGGAAGAGCAGCTGGGGGTGTGTAAGCAGTTGTTGCAGGACTTTGGTGCCGTGAGTAGCGAAGTGGTGGAAAAAATGGCCGAAGGAGTGAAAAATTTGCTGAAAACAGATTATGCCATTGCCGTTAGTGGTATTGCCGGCCCCGATGGGGGCACTCCTGAAAAACCTGTGGGCACGGTATGGGTTGCAGTGGCTGGCCCCGATGGCACAGTAAGCAAAAAATTTCTGTTCGGCGATGAGAGGGAGCGCAATATTGTGCGAGCCGGCACTGCTGCCCTGGGGATGTTGCGGAACCAACTTCTTGCCTGAAAAAGTAAGGGCCGGCAAAACTGCCGGCCCCTGGTGCATAGCTTGTAATAAACTAACTCACCACCAACTATTTTACAATATTGATTTTTCTGGATTTTGTTTCATTTCCGGTGGTAATGTTGATAATATACATTCCTCTGGGAAATTCGCCAACATTAAGGCTTTCCACGAAACTGCCGCTACGTGTTCCCATTTCACGGCTATATACTCTTGACCCGAGCAGGTTGAAAATCTCAATAGTAACAGCATTTGCACTTTGCAATTCCATGCTGATGTTCAATCGATCTCTAACCGGGTTGGGGTAAAGGTTGAAGTTGGTGAAATCTGCAATAATATTGTCTGTATTTGTGGAAGTATCAGGTACCAGTACTGCATTAATTACATGAACTATACCATTGTCAGCCACAATATCAGCAACAATTACCATCGCATTGTTAATGTATACCTCACCTTCTGCATTAATGGTCACAGTAATGCTTTCTCCCAGGAGGGTTTCTATTACTTGTCCATCAGCAAGGTCTGTAGAAAGTGCCTGAGCACCCACTACGTGGTATAGGAGAATGTCGGTAAGGTCACCTGTCGGGTCATCCAGTAGTGCATCCAGTAATCCGGCGGGCAGTGCGTCGAAAGCATCGTCGGTGGGAGCGAATACGGTGAATGGACCTTCAGCACTGAGTGCGTCAACCAGTCCGGCAGCAGCTACAGCAGCAGCTAGTGTTGTGTGTACTTCACTTCCCAGGATAATATCTACAACTGTGATTACGGGAGGAGTAAGTACTGCGTCAATTACATGTACCACACCATTGTCGGCCATAAGGTCCGCAATGACTACTT
>SLOR01000196.1 GCA_007132395.1 Bacteroidales bacterium | reverse complement strand
TTAAGCAGTTGCTTATGGTGGCAGGTATGGATCGCTATTTTCAGATTGTGAAGTGCTTCCGCGATGAAGACCTGCGTGCCGACCGCCAGCCCGAATTTACGCAGATTGACTGCGAAATGGCTTTCGTAACACGCGATGATGTGCTGGAAACCTTTGAAGGGCTGGCACGCCATCTTTTTAAGGCAGTAAAAGGTATAGATAACATTACCTTCGACCGCATGAGCTATGCCGATGCCATGAAATACTACGGCAGCGACAAGCCTGATACCCGCTTCGGGATGCGCTTTGTGGAACTTAATGAACTGACTCAAAACAAAGGGTTCAAAGTATTTGACGATGCACAGCTGGTGGTGGGCATCAATGCTGCCGGCTGTGCCGAATACACCCGTAAACAACTGGATGCACTTACCGAATGGGTAAAACGGCCCCAGATTGGTGCCACTGGCCTGGTGTATGTGAAGTACAATGCTGACGGAACATTCAAATCAAGCATCGATAAATTCTTTAACCAGGAGCAACTGAAAACCTGGGCCGATGCAATGGACGCCAAACCCGGAGATTTGCTGCTTATCCTGGCCGGCAAAACCAACTCTACCCGCAAGGCCATGGGCGAACTGCGCCTGGAAATGGGCAAAAGGCTTGACCTGCGTAACCCCAATGTGTTTTCATGCCTCTGGGTGGTTGACTTCCCTTTATTGGAGTGGGATGAAGAGTCGCAACGCTTCTTTGCCATGCACCACCCTTTCACATCACCCCTGCAGGAGGATGTTGAGCTGCTCTGGTCTGATCCCGCAAATGTTCGGGCCAATGCCTATGATATGGTAATCAATGGGGTGGAAATAGGAGGGGGCTCCATCAGGATTTTTGATAAAGATTTGCAGGCCAAAATGTTTGAGGTGCTTGGCTTTACCCATGAAGAGGCAAAGGCTCAGTTTGGCTTCCTCATGGATGCATTCCGCTACGGAGCGCCTCCACACGGAGGAGTGGCCTTCGGTTTCGATCGCTGGTGCTCATTGTTTGGAGGCTCTGAGTCCATCAGAGATTATATCGCATTCCCGAAAAACAATGCAGGCCGCGATGTAATGATTGACAGCCCCTCGCCGGTAGATAATAAGCAACTGGATGAACTGGGGCTGGAGTTAAAAGCTGGAGCGAAGCAAAAGTCCCGAGAGTGAAGCAATTCGGGATGAAAAGAGAAAATGGAGTTAATAATAATCGCAAATAATTAAACTTTTCAACCCTTCAACCCTTCAACTTTTCAACGATTCAACAAATCAACGCATCAACATAAACCCTCATGTTCTCAGTCAATAACCTATCAGTTCAGTTTAACGGCGAATTCTTGTTTGAAGATGTTTCTTTCATCATCAACAAGCGCGACCGTATCGGGCTGGTGGGGAAAAACGGGGCCGGCAAAACCACCATTATGCGGGTAATTACCGGTGCCATGGCTCCGGAGTCGGGCAGGGTAGTGATTCCTTCATCGGGTACGGTGGGGTATCTGCCCCAGGAGATGAAACTGCGCAGCCAGAAAACGGTAATCGACGAAACCTTTACGGCTTTTACTGAGGCTAACGAACTGGAAAACCGGATCGAAAAATACACCAGTGAACTTTCCCAAAGGGAGGATTATACCTCTGAGGCTTACCAGAAGCTTGCAGAAAAACTGGCCGATGCCAACGATCGCTTCGCCATCATCGGAGGGACAACCCAACAGGCACGTGCAGAAAAGGTTTTGCTGGGGCTGGGTTTTAGTCATCAGGATTTTAACCGGATGATGGCCGAGTTCAGCGGCGGGTGGCAGATGCGTGTGGAACTGGCAAAAATACTGCTGCGCAGCCCCGATTTGCTGCTGCTCGATGAGCCTACCAACCACCTGGATATAGAATCCATTCAGTGGCTGGAGTCTTTCCTGCAGGAGTATTCCGGTGCGGTGGTGATTATTTCGCACGACAGGGCTTTCCTTGATAATATCACCAAAAGAACCATAGAGGTTTCCAAAGGGAAAATATACGATTACAAGGCCAATTACTCCAATTATGAATTGCTGCGTGAAGAGCGACTGGAGCAGGAGATGGCTATGTTTAATAACCAGCAGAAGGAAATTGCCCAGATAGAACGGTTTATTACCCGTTTCAGGGCCAAGGCCACCAAAGCCAAGCAAGTACAATCGAGGGTGAAATTGCTGGAAAAGATGGATAAAGTGGAGGTGGATGAACTGGATATGTCGGGCATTCATTTTCGATTCAACCAGGCTCCACCCTCGGGAAAGATTGTGATAGAAGCCAGTGAAGTGGGAAAAAAGTATGGTGATAAAACGGTGCTCGAAAATCTTGAGTTTTCAGTGAGCCGGGGCGAACGCCTGGCTTTCGTGGGACGCAACGGGGAAGGAAAAACCACGCTTTCACGCATCATTATCCGTGAGCTTGAGCATACCGGTGAGCTGAAACTGGGGCACAATGTGGAAATCGGATATTATGCCCAGAACCAGACCGAACTGCTTGATGGCGATAAAACCGTTTTTGAAACACTGGACGATGTGGCCGTGGGCGATATCAGGCCCCGAATACGTAATATTCTCGGGGGCTTCCTTTTTCAGGGCGAAGATATTGATAAAAAGGTAAAAGTACTGTCGGGGGGTGAGAAATCGCGACTGGCCATTGCCAAGTTGTTGCTTTCGCCTGTTAACCTGCTGGTGCTTGATGAACCAACCAATCACCTGGACATGCGTTCCAAGGATATCTTAAAGGCTGCCTTGCTGCAGTTTGAGGGAACTATTATCATTGTTAGTCACGACAGGGATTTTTTGCAGGGCCTTTCCACCAAAGTATTTGAATTCAAGAACAGAAAAATAAAAGAATTCCTGGGCGATATTTATGACTTTATCGACAGCCGGAATATACAAGCTTTGTCTGATTTGGAACAGGCGCGAAAATCGACTTCCAGAGCCAATGATGCACAGGAGCCTTCCGATAATAAAGTGCAATGGGAACGGCGCAAAGAGGCAGAAAAGGAATTACGAAAACTGCAGAACAGAATTACGGAGTGTGAAAAGAAAATGGAATCGCTGGAGGAAAAGATAAAACAGGCCGAAGAGGTCATTTCAAATCCTTCAGACTATCCCTCCGACTTTAATAATGACGAGTTCTACAGGAACTATTCGGCCATGAAAAATGAACTAAAAGAGCAGGAAGCATTATGGGAGAAGTTGCACTTGCAGCTGGAAGAACTGGAGTCAAATGACGCCTGATATCATATTTTCACAATTTTGTGTTTTATGGCATACACCACGAGCTCAGCAGTACTGTTAATCTTGAGTTTCTTCATGATGTTTGATTTGTGCGCCTCCACTGTTCTTACACTGATATGCAGGTTATTGGCCATTTGCTGGTTGGTCATACCTTTGGTAATGGCCTGCAGGATTTCAACTTCTCTGTCGGTAAGCTTCCCGTTTTGACCCTCTTTTTTGTTTTTGGTTTTCAGGAAGTTTTCTATGAGAATTTCTGAAACGAACCCTTTGCTGTAGTGTTCGCCCTTTACAACGGTATGGATGGCTTCAATAAGTTGCCCGGGCTTGAAATTTTTGGGTACATACGCCATGGCGCCTGCTTCAAAGCCTGTTACTATCATTTCTTCACTTACTGAAGAGGAATGAAGCACAACTTTGGTTTCCGGGAATTCTGAAGTAATTTTTTTTGTCAACTCTAAACCATCCATTTCAGGTAGTATCACGTCAAGTATAACCACATCCGGCCTGAGGTCCTTTATTTTCTTGTAGGCTTCTTCTCCGCTGTTTGCTACGCCAATGAGTTTAATATCCGGTACTTTGGAAAAAATTTGCCTCGCTGCAAGAACTATCAGATCGTGGTCGTCAACAACCAATACTTTGATCTTGTCCATTGGATGAGTATAAAATAAGGGTTAAAAACTATCTTGTCACGACAAAAGTATGAAAAAATATAATTAAAAGCTAAGAAAGGCTCGTAAAAATACTTATTCTTCTCGTGGATATCACTTATATAGTATGCTTATTCATACCTAAGTGATTCAATCGGGTCAAGTTGTGAGGCTTTTGCGGCAGGATAATAGCCTGCTACCAGGCCCACCAGCAGGCAAAGCAGTACGCCGGAAATAATCCATACCCAGGGGATGATAAAGGGATTGCCGATAAAAAAGGAGATAACATTTCCCACCAGAATTCCCAATACGATACCTACCATGCCTCCCAGCTGGCAAATAACGATGGCTTCGGCAAGGAACTGTTGTTTAATGGTTTTTTTCGTGGCACCCAATGCCTTTCTTATGCCAATTTCGCGGGTTCTTTCCGTAACAGATACCAGCATAATATTCATAAGCCCTATGGCAGCCCCCAGGAGTGTGATGATGCCTATTACGGTGGCAGCAATGGTTACCCTGCTCAGGTTTTCAATGAGCATTTGGGCAATATTGTCACTTTTACTGATGTCAAAATTGGTTTTCTCTCCCGGGCGTAGCCCTCTAATCACCCTGAACACGCCGGTTGCTTCACTGATGGAGGTTTCCAGGTCGGCAATATTATCGGTGCTCACGTTGATGGTGAAATTCATGTTGGGGCGTGAGTAGTTTTGCCGTGCCGTTTGCAGAGGGATAATACAATTTTGATCGCCGCTGAAACCAAAACTTGCCCCCCTCTCTTTCATTACACCGATAACCTGGTAGCGGTTTTTACCTATGGTAATGAACTGCCCCAGTGGGTTTTCATTGTTTTTGAACAGGTTACGGGCCAGCCCTGCACCAATGATGGCCACATGTGCACCTGTTTCTGTTTCCCAGGGCGAAAAATTACGTCCGTTTTCCAGCTCATTGCCTGAGGTGATGATATAATTTTCGTCGGAGCCTGTTACACTGATATTAGGGTTGGTTTCTTCGGAACGAAACCGCACAACCGCTGTACCGGTGCCCCATATGGAAACAGAAACTGTGGCAGGGAAGTTGAAATTTTCCCTAAAACGTATGGCTTCATCATAAGAAATATGCCTGAATGTTTCGGGTCTGCCGGTGCCCATCACCCGCATTTCGCGGTTGCGGATAGAAAAGGAGTTGGCGCCCAGGCGCGAAAAACTGGAAGTGATAGAGGCTTTTATTGAATCAATGGAGGTAAGTATTCCCACTATAGCCATTATGCCGAAGGCTATAATAAGTATAGTAAGTAAGGTGCGCAGCAAATGGCTGCGAATGGAGTTGAGTGAAATTTTGAAATTTTCTAAAGCAACTACCTTCTTCATGTCTTCTATAATTTATTTCCGTAAGCCAAATCGCCGGCATCGCCCAGTCCGGGAACAATATAGGCTTTTGCAGTAAGCTCATCGTCTACCGCACCCAGCCACAGGCTTATATTTTCTGTAGGCAGGTGCTTTTTTACGTAATCTATCCCCTGGGCACTGGCAAGGATAGATACGATATGTGTATGCGCGGGTTTGCCTTTTGAAAGAAGTTCTTTGTAGGTGAGTACCATAGAAGCTCCTGTTGCCAGCATGGGATCCGAAAGAATAAGGACTTTGTTTTCAAGGGAAGGGCAGGAGGCGTATTCAATTTGTATGGTAAAGCTACCGTTTTTATGGTGCTTGCGATAAGCCGAGATAAAAGCGTTTTCCGCCCTGTCAAAATAATTTAATATCCCCTGATGCATGGGCAGGCCTGCCCGTAAAATGGTTGCGATAACGGGTTGTTCCTTCAATACATTACATTGTGCCTCTCCCAGGGAAGTAACAACCTCACGGGTTTCCCACTGAAGTTTTTTGCTTATTTCGTAAGCGAAGATTTCTCCCAGCCGTTCCATATTTCTTCTGAAACGCATACTGTCTTTTTGTATTTCCACATCTCTGACCTCTGAGATGAACTGATTCAGGAGAGAGTTCTGCTTTTCCAATATGTGTATCATAAACGTATATTGTGTTTAAAATTCAGTGGGTTAACCAGTAATTTTTTGCAAAATAATAAAAATTAGCCATAGGTTTGAGTACCCTTGGGAAGTTGTTGATAAGCACCTGTAAATATACAC
>SLOR01000076.1 GCA_007132395.1 Bacteroidales bacterium | reverse complement strand
TTTTTCCTTCCCGCTCCGAGTAGTGCTTTACGCTATCCATACTGTTGAGCCGTTGCAACAGCGAGCCATCCCACAAAAGGTTCAAAATTTCCAGGCTGTGTGCAATACGCATAAGGCCTGTTGTGGTGCGGAGACTTAATATTTTTCTGCGTATAGAATTCTTAGGGTCGGAAACTTTGTAACAGCCGTCCCAGGAGTGGAGTAGGGGACATAGGCCTTCAAATTCGTGTATGCCTGAAAGGTGCTTTTCCATCAGGCCTGCATCATAAAAAATGGACTGGCTGTGCGCTTTCTTGTTTTTTCCTTGCGTGTAATACGCTTCTGTGTTGCGGAATACGTGAGGAGTTTGCGAACCCAACAGGTAAATTTCTCCTGCTTTGAAAGGACCAATATAATCACCCACCACAAGGCTGCCTTCGCTCTTTAGTATTACCGTAAGCTGAACCTCCGGGTGCTGATGCAGCTTGTCGTAAAAATGAGGAACATGATCCACCTGATGCCTTACCAGCTCATTCTCGGGTTTGGGTATTTTGAACGGAAGGACTTTCATTTTTTGTATGATAGTTTGGGTGCAACCTGATAATTGCAATGGTTTGAAAAAAGCAAAACAGTCAATTTGGCAGATTTTGCCTGCTGGCACATCCTTTGACAGTTCCCTGTCGGAAAATTACAAGTTAAACTTTATAAATTCTTGAATGCCATGCGCAAAGGTAAAATTAACGTACAAACGGAGAATATTTTTCCCATTATTAAGAAGTTCCTGTATTCCGACCACGAGATATTTCTTCGTGAGTTGGTTTCCAATGCTGTAGATGCTACCCAAAAGCTTAAAACCCTGGCCTCAATGGGCGATTTTAAAGGGGAAATGGGCGATACCCGCATTGAGGTGAAGCTTGATGAAAAGGCAAAAACCCTTACCATCAGCGATAAAGGTATTGGTATGACTGCCGATGAGGTGGAAAAGTACATCAACGAAATTGCCTTTTCCAGTGCCGAAGAGTGGATTGACAAAGCCAAATCTGCCGGTGAGAAAAACGGTATTATCGGGCATTTTGGGCTGGGTTTCTATTCTTCTTTCATGGTAGCCAAAAAGGTGGAGATTCACACCCTGTCATGGAAGGAAGGCGCCCAGGCAGTGAAATGGGAATGTGATGGAAATCCTGAATTTGAAATCTCTGACATTGAGAAAACTGAAAGAGGTACGGATATCATATTGCACATTGCCGACGATTCTGAAGAATTTCTGGAAGAAAGCCGCATTCTCGCACTCCTGAAGAAATATTGCAAATTCCTGCCTGTGGAAATCCAGTTCGGTAAGGAAACCGAATACAAAACAGAGAAGGATGAAAAAGGGGAAGACAAGCAGGTGCCTGTTGAAAAAGACCGCATCATCAACAACCCCAAACCAGCCTGGACACAGAAGCCTGCCGACCTGAAAGAAGACGATTACAAGAGCTTCTATCGTGAGTTATACCCCATGACCTTCGAGGAACCCCTCTTCAATATTCACCTTAATGTGGACTATCCCTTTACCCTTACCGGTATTTTGTATTTCCCCAAGGTGAAACAAAATTTTGAAGTACAGCGCGATAAAATCCAGCTTTACAGCAACCAGGTGTTTGTTACCGATTCTGTGGAAGGTATCGTGCCTGACTTTTTGACACTATTGCACGGGGTTATCGATTCTCCCGACATTCCGCTCAATGTTTCGCGCAGCTTCCTGCAAAGTGATGGCAACGTGAAGAAAATCAGCGGGCACATCTCCAAAAAAGTAGCCGATAAGCTGGAAGAGCTTTTCAAAAACAACCGTGAAGATTTTGAGAAGAAATGGGATGACATCAAGGTTTTCATCCAGTACGGTATGATTTCCGATGAGAAATTCAAGGAAAGAGCACAGAAGTTCTGTCTGTTGAAAAACGTGGATGGAAAATTCTTCACCTTTGAAGAGTATAAAAACCACATAAAAACCGAGCAAACCGACAAAGACAAAAAGCTGGTTCACATCTATACAACGCAGAAAGATGAACAGCACAGCTTTATCAACGCAGCCAAAGAGCGCGGCTATGATGTGCTTTTGATGGAAACTCCCATCGACAGCCACTTTATCAATATGCTGGAAAGCACCCTGGAGGAAGTAAGCTTTGTTAGGGTAGATGCCGATGTGGTAGAAAAACTCATCAAAAAGGAAGACGAACTTCCCTCCAAACTTTCCGATGAGCAAAAAGAAACCTTGAAGCCTGTTATTGAAAAACAACTGGAAAATCAGTCTTTCCAGGTAAGCTTCGAAAATATGAGCGAAAGCGACCAGCCTATGCTCATTACACAACCTGAGTTTATGCGCCGTATGAAAGATATGAGTGCGCTGGGAGGAGGAATGAGTTATATGGGGAATATGCCCGATACCTACAACCTGGTGGTAAATACCAATCACCCTGTTATTATGCGTGTACTGGAAGAAAACGATGAAGCAGCACAGGGTAAACTGGTAAGCCAGCTTATAGACCTGGCAATGCTTTCCAAAAACCTGCTTAAAGGAGAGAAACTTACCTCTTTTCTCAAGCGCAGCGTAGAATTGATTTAATCAAAAATCAGATTCACTTTATACCAGGTGCGCAGTTTTTCCTTAAAATTGCGCACCTTTAGCATCAACAGAATAATACTTTTATCAGAAATAAGTTTATAATAGAAACCCACTTGTATATGGAAACAAAATCTATCAATAGAAAATGGATTATCATCGGTGTAGTTGTGCTGGTGGTATTAATGGTTTATGGCAGCATCCGCGGAAGCTACAACACGCTTGTAACCCTTGACGAGGCCGTGGAAGGCCAGTGGGCGCAGGTGGAGAATGTATACCAGCGTCGTGCCGACCTTATCCCCAACCTGGTAAACGTGGTGAGAGGGTATGCCGCCCACGAGCGTGAAACCCTGGAAGGAGTGGTAGAAGCACGTTCCAGAGCAACTTCTGTGAATGTAGACCCCACCAACCTCAGCCCTGAAGCATTGCAGCAATTTGACCAGGCACAGCAAGGCCTTTCTTCGGCCCTTTCACGATTGATGGTGGTAGTGGAAAGATATCCCGACCTGAAGGCGAATCAGAACTTCCTCGAACTGCAAACCCAGTTGGAGGGCACCGAAAACCGTATCGCCAACGAAAGGCGTAAGTTTATTGAGCTTACAAGGGATTATAATACCAACATCAGGCGTTTTCCTCGTAACATTTACGCCAACATGTTCGGATTTGACAGAAAACCTAATTTTGAAGCCAGACCAGGTGCCGATACAGCACCAGTCATCGAATTTTAAACTATGGGAAATAGCGCAAAAGATTTTTTTACTGAAACACAAAAAGAAGATATCAAGAATGCCATCCAGACGGCAGAGCTGGAAACATCAGGCGAAATCCGTGTACACATCGAAAATGAGTGCGACGGCGACGTGATGGACAGGGCTGCCACCGTTTTTGAAAAACTGGGAATGGCAAAAACTGAACTGCGCAACGGGGTGTTGTTTTACCTGGCTGTGAAAAACCGAAAATTTGCTATCATCGGCGATAAAGGTATTAACACCAATGTGCCCGAAGATTTCTGGGACGTGGTAAAAATGAAGATGCTCAACCATTTCCGCGAAGGACGTTTCAGCACCGGGCTTGAAGAAGGAATTGAAATGGTAGGAATAGAACTGAAAAAGTATTTCCCCTATATGTCGGATGATGTGAATGAACTGCCCGACGAGATTTCGTTTGGGAAATAGATTGAAGTAATTGGTCGTTGAGCTTGTCGAAATGACCGCGGACTTCAGATAGCCAATATTAATTATTTTATAATACTCCACCTGAACAAATTTTACACATTACAGAATATAGTTATGATTACCTCATCCCAAATAAAAAAATCAGCCACCCTGTTTATGATGGCCATGCTTCTGATGCCTGCAATGCTTTGGGCTTTACCACAAAGACCTGTGCCACCCCGCCTTGTGAATGATTTTGTGGGACTGCTACAGCCGGCACAGCAGCAGAATCTTGAGCGTACCCTGGTGGATTATGGCCGCAGCCATACCACACAAATTGCCGTTATCATCACCGATGACTTGCACGGCTATCCTATTGCCGATTTTTCTACCCGTGTGGGTGAAGCCTGGGGTGTGGGACAAGCCGGTTTTGAAAATGGCGTTGTTATCACCGTAGTGCCTGTTGGAGGGGAAGGACAGCGTGAAGTGTACATCGCTGTAGGATATGGGCTGGAAGGCGTTATCCCCGATATTACCGCAAGGCGCATCGTGGAAAATGAAGTGATTCCTGCCTTCCGCCAGGGAGATTATTACAAAGGTCTTGCAGATGCTTCGCAGGTAATTATGCAGCTGGCAGCGGGTGAGTTTTCTGCGCAGGAATATGATGAGCAGCAACAAGTGCCTGCCGGTGCGCTCATTTTCCCGTTTCTTATGGTTGTGGTTATAATGTTGCTTTTGTCGCGTAAGCGCAAGGCGTATTCCAGCGTAGGCAAGAATATTCCTTTCTGGTCGCTTTTCTGGCTGCTTACACACGGAAGTCGTGGCAGCCGTGGTTCTTTCGGAAACTTCAGTTCCGGGCGTGGAGGCTTTGGTGGCGGCAGTGGCGGAGGGAGCTCCTTCGGTGGTTTTGGTGGCGGACGCTTCGGTGGCGGTGGCGCTGGAGGAAGGTGGTAAAAGAAGGGATAACGGAGTACGGAAGTCTTGTGATTGCAAAACTTTCGTAGCAACCCGTTAATAGTTTTTATTCTAAAGAAACTTGCATAATCACCAAATGCTCACAAAAGGAGATGAAAATAAGGCTATGCAAGTTCCATCAGGCCTATGAATTAAGCGAAGCGAATCACAATTGCAATTGAAAATAAAGAATAATAAGTAATTAACTTAATTATTTTCTGATGAAATTAGAGGTTAGTATGGCTATGATTTTTCTATGCTATACTAACCTCTGTTGTTACACAAAAATTTATACCCTATCACGCTATTCGTCCTGGTTAGAATCTTCCGTCCATTCCAGGATATCTCCCGGCTGACAATCAAGCTCTTTGCAAATAGCTTCCAGGGTACTGAATCGAATAGCCTTGGCCTTGCCGGTTTTTAATATGGAAAGATTGGCCGGGGTGATATTTACCCTTTCCGATAATTCATTAAGACTGATTTTCCTCCTGGCCATCATCACATCCAGGTTTACGATAATAGGCATGGTAAATCCTTTTTGTTTAAACAGTTAAATCTTGTTCTTCCTTCATGATAAGCCCTCTGCCCAGTATTTCCGCTGTCAGCAAAATAGCCACTCCCATCATCAATAAATAGTTTTGCTGGAAAAAAAAGACATGCCGGTAATCCTCAAAGCTGAAAAGTGCCTGCTCTATCTGGTAACCAGCATAATTTACTCCCTGAACACAGCCATATATTAACAAGAGGATAATGCCCAGGTTGCGGGTGTACCTTATGTTTTTCATATCAAAAATATTTCCTGCATACAAAGACCGGATAAGCTTGACGAAAACAATCGGTGTGACGACATAGAGAATAAAGGAAACAAATAGAAGAAAGGATTGAAACCTGTGGAAGAATTTAATTTCGGAAGGAATTTTTGTTCCTTTTGGCAATGCTACAAGCATGCAGCTATACCTGGCAGGGTAAAATGTATCAGTTCGATTGTTATAGATTTGTTCGGGAAAATGTTGAAATCCTTCCTGCGGTCTTATGGAAAGATAATAAACCTTCGCGGGTATTTCAGCAACTTGAGGGGTGCTTTCTCTTTCTGTAACAGCTGACCAATATCCCATTTTGAAGGCATCCAGGCCTGCAGAAAAGGAACTTGCCATTAAAAAAAAATATACCATAACTGCCAGGACAGAGATAACAATGATACGTTTTTGGTTGGGTTCTTTTTTCATAATCGATAAAATATTATTGATAAACGATATGCTAAAATATAAATTATTTTTGAAAAACAAATAAAAATTATTGAAAAACGATAATTGGGATCTGTTAAAATAATAAACAGTCAGCATCTTTAAGTACTGCCGGGAATGCCTGTTTTAAATTATACAAGAAG
>SLOR01000327.1 GCA_007132395.1 Bacteroidales bacterium | reverse complement strand
CGGAGGAACAGGATGAAAAAATCACGGTAAGCAGGATACCAAAACAAAACAAACGGCAATAAGTGAATAGGGTTGTAATGAAGTTGGAGTAGGTATGATGTGTTTTAGAAAAGCTATGCAGCATAATAAATATTGATTGTAGTAAAAAACAATTAAATACATTAAACCTGGCGGAAGTTCAATGGAGGTATTATCAAATTTACGAAATATTTGTGCCTTTATTATACATGAAACACTGATTTAACCACATTGTTTCACTGCGGATCATTTCTGTTATTTTACACAAAATATTCCTTTTGAATTGTATCTTTGCACTTGTTTATGCCCGTATTCCTTACTTTACAACCTTTGCAGGATGTGAAATATTAAAGCGGGCAGGGCGTTAGTATCAGGAGCGTAAACATATATTCCTGAGTATTCAAGCTTACCGGATGAAAAAGTTACATAGTTTAGTTATCCGTACCTACATAGGGCCCTTTGTCATGACTTTCTTCATAGCACTGTTTATCCTATTGATGCAGTTCTTGTGGAAGTATGTGGATGACCTTGTGGGTAAGGGACTTGAACTTTACATTATCGCCGAACTGTTGTTTTATGCTTCGGCAACTTTCGTGCCCCTGGCCTTACCCCTTGCCATTTTGCTTTCATCCATCATGACACTGGGAAGCCTGGGTGAAAACTACGAGCTGGTGGCTCTTAAATCGGCTGGTATCTCTCTTACCCGCATTATGCGGCCCCTGGTGGTAATATCTTTGATGCTTGTTTTAACGGCCTTTTACTTTTCCAATAACGTACTTCCTTACGCCAACCTTAAGTTTGGTTCATTGTTGTATGATATTCGCCAGCAGAGGCCTGCCTTTAATATCATGGAAGGCATTTACTACAAAGGCATTGACAATTTTGTAATAAGAGTTGAGGAGAAGGATGGTGATGGAAGCATCCTCAGGAAGATAAAAATTTATGATCATACCGATCGGCGGGGCAATACCAACCTTACCACAGCCGAATGGGGCACCATGCATACCACAGAGGATCAACACTACCTGGTACTTACTCTTTACAACGGGTCGAACTACCAGGATGTTGAACCCCGTGACTCGCGCGACAGATCAAGACCTTTTCAGCGAACTTATTTCAGTAAACAAATACGTAAGTTTGATTTGAGTGCCTTTAGCCTCGACCGAACCGATGAGGATATGTTCCGTTCCAACTTTCGTATGCTCAACATCAGTCAGCTGACTCATTTTGAGGACTCTATGAAAATCGACCTGCAGAAAAGGGAACAGGAACATGTGCGAAAAACCCTTGACCGGTTTCATTTTTACAGCAATCTGGATAGTATTACCCGCGCTCAGCTGCACTTAAAAGAAGATACTTTTTCCCTTGATGTGTTGGCTCATGATGGTTTATCTTACAGACAACAACTGATAGATGAGACTATGAATAATATTCGGACAACCAAGGAGAATGCCCGCTTTGCCCATGATGAATTCCGTACCCGCAAACGCACACTGGCGCGCTACCAGATAGAATTTCACCGCAAGTTTACACTTTCTTTTGCCTGTCTCGTGTTGTTTATGGTAGGTGCTCCTCTGGGGGCCATTATTCGCAAGGGGGGCTTTGGCCTGCCCGTGGTCATATCGGTTTTGTTTTTCGTGGTTTTCCATGTGGTTTCCATCACAGGTGAAAAATTTGTACGTGAAGGGGTATTGGAGCCATGGGAGGGTATGTGGATGTCAAGTGCCTTATTATTGCCTATTGCAATTTTGCTTATCAGTAAAGCCACCACCGACTCCGCAGTACTAGATATGGACAGCTACCTGGCCAGGATTGGCAGGTTTAAAATATGGACCCGCAAGAAATTTCATTCAGGAATGGGAAAAAAGGATGTAGTAAATTAAGGTTGAACGGAAAAGCTAAGTTAACGCATGCGAATACTTCAATTGACCAATAAGTTCCCATATCCTCCCAAAGATGGTGGAGCAATTGCTACCCTGAATATTTCTCTGGGGCTCACCGCGCTGGGCCACCAGGTTACGGTGTTGGGAATGAATACCTCAAAGCATTATACCCATCCTGACGAGGTGCCTGAAGACCTCAGAAACATTATTGACTTTCGTGATGTGAAAATCGATACCGGAATATACTTTGGAGCTGCACTGAAAAACCTGCTGTTTTCCCATTTGCCTTACAATGCCATCCGTTTTTTCGATGAAACGTTTACCCGGCAATTGGTGCGCCTGTTGCAGGAAAAAGAATTTGATGTTGTGCAGCTGGAAGGCCTGTATATGGCCTACTACATTGATATAATCCGTAAGCATAGTAAGGCACTTATCTCGCTACGTGCACATAACATAGAGCATGAAATTTGGGAACGTACAGCATCACAGGAAAAATCCGTTTTTAAAAAAATCTACTTCAAAATACTTGCAAAGCGTATCCGGCGATTTAAACAAAGTATTCTCAACAGATATGATGTACTGTTGCCCATTACAGAAAGAGATGCACTGAAATTTAAAGAAATAGGTAATACAAAACCATGCAAAACCATACCCGCTGGTTTCGATTTCGATAAGTTGGTGGCAAAAAGAGAACGTATCCGTTTTCCCGGTGTATTTTTTATTGGTACGCTGGATTGGTTCCCCAATCAGGAAGGCCTGGTGTGGTTTATGGAAAATGTCTGGAAAAAGCTTATGGAAGAATTTTCTGAATTGCAGATGCATGTTGCAGGACGGAACGCCCCGTCCTGGATGAAAAAACTCCTGAAGCAAAATCCCAACACCACCTATCACGGAGAAATTGACGATGCCTATGCCTATATAAATGAGCATGCCGTAATGATAGTGCCCTTGTTTTCGGGTAGCGGAATGCGGGTAAAGATAGTTGAAGGCATGGCCCTGGGAAAAACCATTGTTACCACAACCATTGGTGCCGAAGGCATTCCAGTATCACCAGGCGAAAACATTATAATAGAGGACGAGCCCGATAAATTTGCCCAACAGGTTGCTTCACTGATTCGTAAAAGAGATGAATTCGATAGAATAGGTGAAAATGCAATCGTATTTGTGAGAGATTGTTTTGATAACAGAATAATATCGGCGTCACTGGCAGAGTTTTATCAAAACCATCTGAAATAATGCTTACAGAATCCTCCACCGCTTTTTTTATTATATCAGTGCTCTTCTGGTTAAGTGCTGCTGTAATTTTTTATTCCTACGTGGTGTTCCCTTTTCTTATTCAGAAAATGGCAAAGGGGAAAAAAATCAAGGCTGTAAGTTACTCAGAAGAAGAAAATCTGCCTTTTCTTACCATTATTATAGCGGCCTTCAATGAGGAGGAAGTTATAGAGCAAAAAATCCGCAGCGTAATCACTAACCATTACCCCCATGACAAGATGGAGATATTGGTAGGTTCCGATAACTCTACCGATGCTACCAATACTGTTCTCGAAATACTTTCAGCCGAATTTTCGGGATTGCAGTTTTTTGCCTTTGAGCAAAGAAGAGGCAAGGGTAATGTTATCAACGAACTGGTGAACCATGCCAAAGGAGAAATCCTGGTCTTTACCGATGCCAACGTATTGCTGGAAAAGAACACCCTTTTTGAGCTGGTAAGGTATTTTAAAGATACGGGTATCGGTTTGGTAGATTCGCGCATGGTAAATACCAATATGCACCCCGGTGGTATTTCCTTCCAGGAAAAGGCCTATATATCAAGGGAGGTAAACATTAAACATCATGAAAGTGTTTTGTGGAGGACTATGATGGGGCCTTTTGGCGGATGTTTCGCTTTGCGGAAAGATTTGTACAGCCCCGTACCCCGAAACTTTATGGTTGATGATTTTTATATCAGCATGAGGGTATTTGAGCAGGGGTATGCTTGCATCAATAACCTTGGTGCATTGGTTTATGAGGATGTCTCTAACAACCTGGGTGATGAGTTTCGCCGCAAAATCCGTATTGCTACCGGTAATTTTCAAAACCTGAAACGGTTTTCGGGCCTGCTGTGGCACCCAACCAAAGGGCTTTCATTTTGTTTAATTTCACATAAGGTATTGCGCTGGCTTGGGCCGTTTTTCCTGTTAACAGCGCTGTTTTCCAACCTGTATCTGGCTGTAGGAAATCAGGTATATTTTTACCTTTTATTGGCTCACTGCTGTTTGATTATATTACCTTTGTGCGATCTTTTACTGAAAAGGATGTCAATCAATATAGGCATTCTGCGATTTGTAACCCATTTTTATAGTATGAACCTTGCATTACTGACAGGTTTTTTTAAGTCTTTAAAAAATATAGAATCAAATGTCTGGAAACCAACCCAACGAAATCAAGCCTGACAAAACCATTCGTTTAAATACCATTGAAGATGCCATTGAAGATATCAGGGCGGGAAAGGTAATTATTGTAGTAGACGATGAAAACAGGGAAAACGAGGGCGATTTTGTAGCTGCTGCCGAAACCATTACACCCGAGATTGTCAACTTTATGGCCATGCACGGGCGTGGGTTGATTTGTGCCCCTATTACCAGGCAAAGGTGCGAACAACTCAACCTGGATTTGATGGTTCCCCAAAACACCGCACTGCACGAAACCCCCTTTACTGTTTCTGTCGACCTCATCGGTCAGGGCTGCACCACAGGTATCTCCGCTTCCGACCGCGCAAAAACAATAATAGCTTTAGCTAACAAGGATACAAAAGCAGCAGAACTGGGCCGCCCGGGACATATCTTCCCTCTCAGAGCCAGGGAAGGTGGCGTGCTGCAAAGAGCAGGACATACCGAAGCTGTTATCGACCTGGCAAGGCTGGCAGGGCTCGAACCCGCCGGTGCACTGGTAGAAATCATGAATGAGGACGGCTCCATGGCGCGACTGCCCGAATTGATGGAAATCGCCAAAAAATTTGACCTGAAAATCATTTCCATAGAAGATCTCATTGCCTACCGTATTAAAACAGAAAGTCTTATTACACAGGAAATTACCGTTGATCTGCCCACCGAATGGGGAAACTTCAAAATAACAGCATTTAAACAAACCACCAACGGAAAGCTTCACCTGGCATTGACAAAAGGCACGTGGACTGAAGACGAAGAGGTGCTTGTAAGGGTGCATTCATCCTGCGTTACAGGAGATATATTTGGTTCGTGTAAATGTGATTGCGGCAGTCAGCTTCATAAAGCCATGCAAATGGTAGAAGATGCCGGGAAAGGCGTAGTGCTTTATATGAACCAGGAGGGCAGGGGAATTGGCCTGTTAAATAAACTCAAAGCTTACCACCTGCAGGAGCAGGGGCTAGATACGGTTCAGGCTAACATTGAGCTGGGTTTTAAAGCCGATGAAAGAGACTATGGTATTGGCGCCCAGATACTCCGTAAATTGGGAGTATCCAAAATCCGGCTTATTACCAATAACCCCAGCAAGCGCACCGGCCTCTCGGGCTATGGTATTGAAATTACCGATAATGTACCCATTATTGTTCCCTTCGGTCCCCATTCGCAATTGTACATGGATACCAAGAAAAACAAAATGGGCCATATGTTGTAATCTTCTCAATTCTATTCTTTTTACTCAATTTTAAACCGACTGGAAATCATGAAAAACCAATCACAGAATCATTTCGCTGTGATAAGTTTCCATCGTTGGAGCCGTAAATCTTTTTCGGTATTCAGCAGCTTGGGGAAACTTATCAGAATCGGCGTGCTGAGTCTGAGTTGTTCTATCCTGGTCCTTACCGGTCATTCCAAAGAAAACCCTGAAACCCTGGCGCAGTATCCTCCTGATAGTATCAGGGAGTTGGATGAAGTGGTGGTGAGTGCGCAACTCGCGCCCATGCTTCAATCCGAACTCATGCGCGTGGTGCAGGTGATTTCACGTCCCCAGATTGAGCAGTCCCCGGCCAGGGATCTGGCAGGCCTGCTGCACAATGCAAGGGGTGTGGATATACGCCCCAGGGGTGCTTTCGGAATGCAGGCCGACATAGGAATTAGAGGCGGAACATTCGATCAGACCATGGTGCTCATCAACGGCATCAACATTACTGACCCCCAAACCGGGCATCACAACCTAAACATTCCCCTTGATATCAATAGTATCGAGCGCAT
>SLOR01000348.1 GCA_007132395.1 Bacteroidales bacterium | reverse complement strand
ATCGGAAGCAGAGCCAAACTTCCCGGAAAATACCAGCTGCTGGGGTTCGTGTCTTTTTCTTGCCGATTTTTCAGATTCTGCCAAATCCTCCTCCAACAATTGTGGTTCTCCCTTATGGCCAATGGCAAAAGCAGTGAGTACCTGGTAATCTTCGGGCACGTCGAATAGTTGGGCTGCCTTTTCTTTGTTGATTCCTCCCATCTGATGCATAAAAAGACCCTCCTGCATTACCTGGAAGGTGATATGCGCCACCGCCTGACCCACATCATACTGAAATACAGCATTGGGTTTTCCGGTTTTGGAAGATGTTTTCTTGCCAATACTTATGGCCAGCACCGGGGCAAGGCTGGCCCATTTCTGGTTGAACTCCACAAGGGCTTCCAGAATCATATCCCAGGTTTTATCACCCTTGATGCCAACGATAAACCTCCAGGGTTGGTCGTTGAAGCTGGAAGGGGCCCAGCGGGCAGCATCAAATATACGTTGCAGTGATTCTTTTGGCACTTCTTTTTCGGTAAATGCACGCGGGCTCCATCTTTTTTTCAGCAAAGGGTGAATGTCGTAGGGGGTAACAGCAGGTTTGTCCATAATATTTCCTTTTGTGTTTTACCCATTGAAACAATGCATTATATATATTGTTTGAAACCATACAGTATGCTTTGCATAAAAAATCCGGCAATGATAACATTGCCGGGCAAAACATACATTCTGAACTATGGAAAATTGTTTTAGCTGGTGGTTTATAATTGAAATCCTTGTCCCATGTAAAACTCCATAATTTTTGTTTTGAATACGTAGTCGTACTTTGCCTGCAGTACTTCTCTCTCTGCCCTTGCCAGGCGTGTTTGCGATTCATTAAATTCAACCGAACTTACCATACCCAATTCAAAGCGCTGGCGGGTGTAGTGAAATGACTCACTAAAAGCATCAAGAGATTTGGTAGTGGCCTGGTAACGCTGGTAGGCAGCCTGGGCATCGGCATGGGCTTGCTGAATGATCTTGTTGAGGTTGTTTTGGCTAAGCTCAAAGTTGTTACGTGCCCTTTCCAGATCAATTTTGGCATGTTGAATACGGGTGCGAACCTCCCAGCGGTTAAAAATCGGTATCCTCAGTCTTAAAGAGACCGATTGGCTGAAGTTGTCGCGAATCTGATCACTGTAAGGCTTTCTTTGCATCATCGTGCGATAGCCATCGGTAAAAACAGGGGTTTCATCCTGCAGGTAACCTATTTGCACAGGGCCTAGTTCTTGACGGTAAGCCGGCTGCATGGAGGCCTCAGAGTATCCGGTAAACAAACTCCCCTCCAGAAAAAGACTGGGACTCATGCGCCCGCGTTCTATGGCCAGCTGTCGTTCCACAAATAATATGCGGGTTTGTGCCGATTGTACGGTGGGCTCAGTTTGTAATGCCTTTTCGTACACATGTGCAGCATCATGCATCATATAGGTCTCTTCTACAGCTACCTCGGGACGAACCACCGAAAACTCCATGGCAGGGTCCAAATCCAGCATTTGCATTAGTTCCAGGTAAGAAAGTCTTAAGTTGTTTTCTGCATTGATCAGGTTTAACTCTTCTTCTGCCAGTCTGGCTTCAATTTCCAGCACACTTCCCCTTGGCAGGGTTCCGCCCTGAAACAGGCTGCGGGTGCGTTCCAGCTGGCTTTTTATCAGTTCCACCTGTTGCCTGGCAGTTTCCAGCAAATCTTCATTGTAAAGGATTTGCATGTATGCGGCTGCAATATTCAGGGTAACATCATTTTGTGTGCGCTCGGTATCATAGCGCATGGCCGTATTGCGCAACATGTTGTAGCGGAGGTAATTGATATTTTGAAAGCCTGAGAAAATGACCATGCTGGAGCCCGCCCTTGCATCTTGACGCATAATTCTTTCCGTGGAAAATTCGTTGGTGAAAGGGTCAACGGAGCGTCCGAAGTTAAAGCCCTGTGTGCCTTCTGCATTGAGCGTGGGTAATATGTTGGCATAGCCTTGCTGCACATCGTACTTACTTGCCTTTTCGTTAAGCTGCTGCTGACGTATTTCTATGTTATGCAGCATGGCATAATCAATACAATCCTGCAGGCTCCAGCTTTGTGTTTGTGCCCTCAGGCCGGTATGCAAGAGTGTCATTAAAAGGAAAAAGAAAAGTACCGGGGTTATTTTTTTTATTGTCATGGCGGGTTATTTGAATTTGTGGATTGTGGTCTTCTTTTTAAAAAGGTAAGAGCCGGAGCTCTTACCTTTTGCACTTAACCAATTAACCAATAAACTTACGCCCCGGATAAATCGAAAAGCATGCCACAGCATGTAACGAACATTAAAACAGGGGTTTGTGTTGAGAAAGGGGCGGTTTGGCAAAATACGTTAGTGTTCGATATTAAACATTAAACGTACGTTGGTGAACACTTTTTGGCTGAAATAGCAGCTGAAGTGAAATGCTGTTTAAACCGGTGAAGATGGAAATATCAGAAGTAAAGGATAAATGTGCTTCCTTCGCCATATTTCGATTTCACGGTAATGTTGCCCTTGTGTAATCGCATAATTTCTCTTGAAAGGCTCAGCCCGATGCCTGATCCTTCTTTTTTGGAGGTAAAGAAAGGCACGAAAATCTGCTCCATAATATCAGGTTTTATGCCGTGGCCGTTGTCTGTAACAGATATCATGACCCGGTTGCTGGGCCCTGTTAATGCCAGGATTTTTATTTTGGGCTCTGCGATCTCCTTAAGGGCATGTATGGAGTTGATAACAAGGTTGATAAGCACTTGTTCTAAAAGGTCGGGGTCAGCCGTAATTTTAAGGTTATCGGGCACCACGTGCACTCTGCACTGAATATTCTGTTCTTTGATTTTTGGCTCCAGCAGGCCATAAATATTATCAAAAAGTTCTTTTATTTCAACGTACCTGAAGTTGGGTTTTGGAATACGGGTCAGATTTCGGTACACCTGGACGAAGTTCAACAGCCCCTGGCTTCTCTTTTCAATGGTGTTGAGCGCACTTAACACACTGTCAACATCTTCTTCGTCCACATCTTTACGTAAGTTCATATCTTCAGGGTCGATGAGAATGTCTTTTACGGTGCCCGAGAGGGAAACGATGGGTGTAATGGAGTTCATAATCTCATGGGTAAGGACCCTGATGAGCTTTTGCCATGAGTCCATTTCCTTGGCTTCCAGTTCGCTGTGAATGTTTTGCAGGGAAACCAGCACATAGTCTTCGCCCCGCATCCTGAATTCCACTGCTCTGATGGATAGCTGCAGCAGCTCATTTTCCACAAAAACTTTCACAAGATTCTTGTCGCCGGCCTTCATATCCATAATCACCCCCGCCATAGTTTTGTCAATAGTTTCAAGTTCCCTGATAAAGCGGATGCCAGGCATGTTGAGCATGCGTTTGGCGGCATTGTTGAAAAGGTCAACCTTGCCATTGCGATGAAAAACAATAATGCCTATGCTAATATGCTGCACCACGGTCTGTAGGTAATTGTAGTGTTCCTCCTTGGCTGCCCTTGCTTTTTTGAATTCATTGATAACCTCGTTGAAAGCGGTATTCAAATCATCGAAACTTTTGCCGAGCCCATGATCGGAGAAGGTGGACACGAAATCGCTGTGACGAATGGATTCCAGAAAGGTGGTGAGGCGTTTGTTGGTGCGTTCCACGTATCTTACCAGAGCTGCAATCTGCATAACCACCAACGCGCTGAGGATGATGCTGCTGATGATGAAATCTTTGCTACGGATAATGGACAGCAGTAGAAGTGCAGATGCTACAATGAGCAATACCCTGATTACTACATTGAAACGGAAGTTTTTAAAGTTCATACTTTTCTATTCTTCTGTATAAAGATGCCCTTGTGATGCCCAGCTCTTTGGCAGCCTTACTGATGTTGCCCCCATGTTTGTCTATAACCTTGCGAATAAGCATTTTTTCGGTGGCTTCCAGGTTGGTGTTGGGAGTTACCACTTCTTCGTTTTCCTGCTTATCCTGGGTAGAAAGGAAGAAGTCGTTGGGCTGCAATATATTGGACTCGCTCATGATAACGGCTCTTTCCACGGCATGCTGCAGCTCGCGGATGTTTCCCGGCCAGTTATGCTTTTCCAGCCTTTTCAGGGTTGATGTATGTAGCCTTTTGAAGGGCAACTTGTATTTTTTGCAGTACATCTCCAGGAAATGGTTCACCAGCAAGGGAATGTCTAACACTCTATCACGAAGGGGTGGCAGGTGTATCTCTACCGTGTTGATGCGGTACATGAGGTCCTGACGAAACTTGCCCTCTTCTACCATCTGGTAAAGGGGCATGTTGGTGGCACATACCAGGCGCACATCTACCGGAGTTTCTTTTACTGAGCCCAGACGCACCACCTTGCGGTTTTGCAATACACTCAAAAGCTTCGACTGCAGAGGCATGCTGAGGTTGCCGATTTCATCCAGGAATATGGTACCCTTGTTGGCCGCTTCAAAACGGCCGGCCCGGTCTTCCTTGGCGTCTGTAAAGGCCCCCTTTTTGTATCCGAAAAGTTCACTCTCAAAAAGGGTTTCGCTGATGGCCCCCAAATCCACGCTGATAAAAACCTCGTCCTTGCGGGGCGAAGCACGGTGCAAAGCCCTGGCAATTACTTCTTTACCGGTTCCGTTTTCGCCCAGTATCAACACATTGGCATCGGTTTTGGCCACCTTTTGCACGGTAGTCAAAACACTCATCATGGGAGCAGACTGCCCGATGATATGGCTGAAAGGCTGATCGCCCTGCTCCATCAACGTCTTTTGTTTCGACTTTAAATCAAAAACTTCTTTTTTGGAGCGGTTTACCTCCAGGGTGGTATCAATGGTAGCCAGCAGTTTTTTATTGTCCCAGGGTTTGAGCAAAAAGTTGGTAGCCCCTTCTTTTATTCCCTGCACGGCCAGCTCAATGTCGCCATAGGCTGTTATCAGCACCACCGCGATGGTAGGGTCGAGCTCCAGGATTTTGTTGAGCCAGTAAAAACCTTCCTTCCCGCTGGTGGCATCGCGCGAAAAATTCATGTCGAGCAATACCAGGTCGTAACTCTCGTTTTTGAGCAACATAGGGATGTTGTTGGGGTCTTTGTCGGTATGTACCACTTTGATGTGCTGCTTGAGGAAAAGTTTTGCGGCCAGCAAAACATCTTCATCGTCGTCAATAATCAGGATTCTGGAGTCGGTTTTTCCCATGGGTTTGTGAAATTTTGAGGCTAAGTTAGTAAAAAATGTACATGAGAGACAGTCGGATACAGCAGACAAACAGAATATATTTTCCCATTATCCGTCAGCCTTCGCGGTTTTGTGGTTTGCATTGGTTAGGTGCAATAAAATGATAGTTTGGCGATGGAAATATATAAAAAAATTCATTAACATCTTGTCTATAAGATGCAATTCAGGAGAAAATGTTACAGGGCGAAAAAAATATTTAAAAAATCCTTGCAGGTTAAAAAATTTGATTTACATTTGCACTCGCAATCACGGAAACACAGTAATTGCACACCGGGCAAGCGCAAATACAATTGCCAACGCCCCACTAACGATCCTAACATATTATCCCCGGGCGATTAGCTCAGTTGGTTTAGAGCACCTGCCTTACAAGCAGGGGGTCACTAGTTCGAATCTAGTATCGCCCACTTGATTATCAAAGGGTTACAGTTTTTAAAAACTGTAACCCTTTCTTGTTTTGACGTAATTATAACCCAAAATACACAAAATTTTGTAGGGTGCATTTTTGAATACTATCCTCTTTAGTAAAAGATTATTTTCTTGTTTATACACTTTCAACGATTTCTCCAAATAGTCTTCCTCGCTTGTGTTTAAAGCTTAATCATGGATGTTTCTTGCAAAATGTACAGCTGCGGTCATTAGCTGTCCGCAACCGCACAGAAGACGGCTGGCCAAGCATAAAAGAAATCCAGTAAAGTATTAAAAATCAAAATGCTGCAGTAAGTTGCAAGGTATTTGATAATTTTCAGTATAAATACTATTTGGTTTTAATCGTTTTATAGAACATGTTTAGCACCTACCTTGTTACTGCATTTCGAAACCTTCTTAAAGGCAAGCTGTATTCAGCGATCAACATATTGGGCCTCTCCATGGGGCTTGCT
>SLOR01000339.1 GCA_007132395.1 Bacteroidales bacterium | reverse complement strand
CAAACCCTATTTTGCCATGGAAAAGAAAGGACAGGAATACATGTTTCTCCATCCCGGTGGACAACTTCTTCACCAGGAAGAAATGCTGGAAATACGCCAGCGAAAAAACTCATTGGTTATTGGTATTCCCAAAGAAACGGCATTTCAGGAAAGAAGAATTGCCTTAGCCCCCGAAGCCGTGGCCTTACTTACCCAAAACGGACACAGGGTGCTGATTGAAAAGGGAGCAGGAGAAAATGCACACTTTACCGACAATGAATACAGCGAGGCCGGTGGAGAAATCACCTTTGAAACAGAGGATGTTTTCAAAGCAGATATTATCCTGAAAGTAGCGCCCCTGAGTGCGGAAGAAATTAATATGATGCGCCCGGGACAGACTCTCTTGTCTACCGTAACTCTTCCGGTGCAATCTACTGCGTATTTCAAAACCCTGATGTCGAAAAAAATCAATGCCGTTGCTTTTGAACTTATCAAGGATAAAACCAATACGTTTCCTTTGGTACGCAGCATGAGCGAAATCGCGGGCAACACTTCCATCCTCATCGCAGCAGAATACCTGTGCGACAAAAAATTTGGCAAGGGCCGCATGTTTGGCGGGTTTTCGGGCATTACCCCCACCGAGGTGGTAATTCTGGGAGCTGGTACGGTGGGCGAATTTGCCGTACGCGCGGCCATGGGCCTGGGTGCCATGGTGAAAGTATTCGATAACTCCATTTACCGCTTGCGCCGCCTGCAGAACAACCTCAATACCCGCATCTTTACAAGCATTATGCAACCCAAGGTTTTGCTCAAAGCCCTTAAAACAGCCGATGTGGTTATTGGTGCCATTCACTCACCCTGGGGAAGAGCCCCTGTGGTGGTAAGTGAAGACATGGTAACACAGATGAAATATGGTTCGGTAATTATTGACGTAAGTATCGACCAGGGAGGATGTATAGAAACTTCCAGGGTTACCAATCATTCTGAACCTGTCTTTATCAAGCACGATGTTACGCATTATTGCGTTCCAAATATTGCTTCAAAAGTACCCCATACTGCCTCCTATGCCTTCAGTAATTTCTTCGCACCCGTATTGCTTAATATTGGCGAATGTGGGGGCATTGTAAACCTGCTTAAGGGCGACAGCGGCATTCGGCAGGGTGTATATCTTTTCAACGGCACGCTTACCAACCAGTATATCGGCGAATATTTCCAGCTCCCCTACCAGGATATTGAGCTGCTGATGGCTGCATTTCAATAGGCTACCCAAACACAAATCGCCGATTTACAAAACCTGCATAAAAAAACAGCTCCGTGCAATACGAAGCTGTTTTTTTTGTGACTTGGCTGGGGCTCGAACCCAGGACCCCATCCTTAAAAGGGATGTGCTCTACCAACTGAGCTACCAAGTCATCCTCAATCATTAATTACCTTTGTGACTTGGCTGGGGCTCGAACCCAGGACCCCATCCTTAAAAGGGATGTGCTCTACCAACTGAGCTACCAAGTCAATTTGCATTTCAAAGAAAAATCAGAGAACCAGCCTCTGATTTTTGAGAGTGCAAAGGTACGTTCTAATCTGTAATATCCAAAAATAAATAACACTTTTTTCTGAAGAAACTTTGCTCCTTATGGCTAACAGTCATGATTTCAACAATTAATCAATTACAGGATGCCGTGAAAAAGTATACTCCTCCTTAAACATCTTTCTGTAAGTAACCAGGGTAAATACTTTTTTCTTTGTGAGTATTTCTACGATGCGTATCATTTTGGGATTAAAATCACCTATCCAGGCAATGTACATATCGCTATAAGTTTTTTTAGCCATCACCGACTTCTGAACGGTAAGGATCAGTCCGCTTTCCACTCCTTTGTTGCGATATTCAGGCACGATGCCAAACACAATACCATAAACTGTTTTAATGGTCTTCCGGTGTTTGTGGTACAAAAACTTTAGTTTTCCTATCAGATTAAGTTTCCCGTTTACAAAGCGAAATATCTCATTTAGTTCCGGTATACCCACAAAGGTTGCAATGGGCCTGTCGTTATGATAGGCAAAAACAACCAGAGCGGGGTCCAGCACGGCCTTCATGCTTTCAAAAATCTGACGGGCCTCTTCTATTGTCATGGGTTTAAAGTGCTTATGCACATCGCGCCAGGCTTCATTGTAAATGGTCATAAAATCGAAGGCGAACTTTTCTGGCTGCTTCATATCCATGGTGCAGAAATGGTATCCATGGGTTTTTGTAAGCCGATCGAAATTGCGATGTACCAGAGGAGGCACCTGGGTGTCGCTATCCAGCCCATACACATATTGCTCATAATAATTCTGAAACCCGTAAGCTTCAAAAAGGGCCTGATAGTAAGGCGGGTTATAATTGAGCTGGTAGGGAGGGGGAGTATGAAAGCCGTCCACCAGCAAACCCCAGAACTTATCTTTTTCCCCAAAATTTACAGGGCCGTCCATGGCGTGCATGTCTCTTTCTTCCAACCACTGCTTTGCCGTGTCGAACAGGAGGAATGCAGCATCTTTATCGTTAACAGATTCAAAAAAGCCCATCCCTCCAACAGGGTGCTCGTAAGTGAAGGCGAGCTGCCTGTTAATAAAGGCTGCCACACGCCCGATGGCGATGTTATCGTTGTTGTACAACACCCACCGGGTAGCTTCACCCACGGCAAAAAACTTGTTTTTGGCAGGATCGAAAACCGCTTCAATATCATTTTCAAGATGGGGTATCCAGTTGGAATACTCTTTGTAAATCGTGTGCGGAACCTGCAAGAAATCCTGCACCTGCTTTTTATCCTTAACTTCCTGAATGTACATGATTCATCAGAATAAAATGTGTTTATATAATTGTTTAGATGGAACTTGCATGAGTGAGGTTATTCTTTTCCTTTTGAGCGCTCGGTGTTCATGCAAGTTTGAATCGTATTTACATTAAAGTGCTTTATATTTGCATCGGTTTTCACAGCCATCATTGGCTTGCTGTAAACTCAAAACAAAAGGCAAAAATAAACTTTTAAGCTAGATACATGCGTAATCTTAAGGATAAAGTAATCATTGTTACGGGAGCCTCCTCGGGTATAGGGCAGGCGCTGGCCCGGGAAGCCATGCAACAAGGTATGCGCGTAGTGCTGGCCGCGCGCCGCACTGAACCCATGCAACAAATGGCGCAGGAGCTCAGCTGGCCTGCCGACCGCTACCTGATAGTTAAGGCCGATGTTTCCGAAGAAAACGATTGCAGGCAACTGGTTGAAGAAGCTATTAATACTTTCGGTCAAATTGATGTACTCATCAACAATGCAGGTATAAGCATGCGTGCATTGTTCTCGGATCTGGACCTGGATGTAATCCGAAAACTCATGGAGGTAAATTTCTGGGGTACGGTTTACACCACCTGGCATGCCCTGCCCCACTTGCTCAAAAGCAGGGGAAGTGTTACCGGAGTATCGTCCATTGCAGGCTTCCGCGGCTTACCGGGCCGTACCGGATATTCCGCTTCCAAGTTTGCCATGCACGGTTTCCTGGAAGCCCTGCGTACCGAAAACCTGCACAAAGGACTGCATGTACTGGTGGCCTGCCCCGGCTTCACCGCTTCCAATATTCGTAAAACAGCGCTGGCCGCCGATGGAAGTGCACAGGGGGAATCGCCCCGTGATGAGGGCTCCATGATGAGTGCTCAGCAAGTGGCACAGCACATTCTCAGGGCAGTTGACAAAAGGAAGCGCACCCTTATCCTTACCCGGCAGGGCAAGCTTACCGTGTGGCTCAACAAGCTTTTTCCTGCCCTCACCGACAGGTTGGTTTACAACCATATGGCCAAAGAGCCTGATGCTCCTTTCGGCAAATAAAATCCAATGATAAAAAAGCCGAAAAAATACACCTTTCATTGACAAAAAATACGTAGGTTTGTTTAACAAAACCATCATTAAATAATTAAGCCATGAGTAACAAAATAGAGATTAAGCCCCTGATTGGCTTTGGAGAATTGAAGTTTGGTGCCGATCCTTCCGATGTAGAAAACTACATGGGTGAACCACAGGAAATCGAAGACCTTCCCGGCGAAGCCGATGAATCGAACGCAGAAGTATGGAACTACTGGGATGAAGGCCATACCGTATTCTTTGAAAATGACATGAACAACAAATGCACCTGCTTTGAAACTGATAATGACGAAGCAATTCTTTTCGGGAAAAACATTTTTGACCTTAACGAAAAACAGGTGGTTGAACTCATGCAGGCCAACGGATTTAAAGAGCTGGATACCGAAGATGAAGAATGGGGTGAAAGAAGGGTTTCCTTTAGTGATGCTGTTATTGACTTTTACTTTGAAGAGGACAATCTCATCAGTGTAAGCTGGGGCGTTTTGATTGACCTTGAAACAGACGAAGCCCACTGGCCCAAATAATATTTTCTTTCCCAAAATACAGGAAGTGAGGGTTCATAGGCAACCCTCACTTCTTCTGTTTTCTGTGCCTTCGGTTTTACACTATTTTTTTTTTAAATCATGTTATATCCTCTCAAATTCGCCCCCATCTTCAAAGACAAAATCTGGGGCGGTACCCGCTTAAAGGAACTTTTTCACAAGGACTTTTCCCCACTTCCCAATTGTGGCGAGTCGTGGGAACTCTCAGGAGTGCCGGGCAACATCTCAGAAGTGAACAATGGTTTCCTGGCCGGCAACAACCTGCAGGAAATCATTGAAATATACATGGGCGATTTGGTGGGAGAAAAGGTATTTGAACGCTATGGCACAGACTTTCCCTTGTTAATCAAACTGCTGGATACCCAAAGCTATCTTTCCATACAGGTACATCCCGACGATATCTATGCAAAAAAACATCACCATTCGCAGGGTAAAACGGAAATGTGGGTGGTACTGGATGCCACACCCGATGCTGAAATCATTACCGGGTTCAACAAAGAGGTGAGCAGGGAAGAATACCTGGAACATTTGAACAACGGGCGATTAAAAGAGATTCTTAATACTGAAATAGCCCGAAAAGGGGATGTGTATTTTATACCGGCCGGTCGCATCCACGCCATTGGCGGGGGGATAACCCTGCTGGAAATTCAGCAGAGTTCAGATATCACCTACCGGGTTTATGACTGGGACAGAAAAGATGAATCGGGAAATACCCGCGAACTGCATACAGAACAGGCCCTGGAAGTGCTGGATTTTAAGAAATACGACAATTATAAAACTACCTGGCAAGCTCAGGAGAACCAACCCGTGGAACTGATAAAGTCTCCCCACTTCACCTCCCGTCTGCTGGATTTTACCCTTGAAAGAGAAATTGACTACAGCTTTCTGGACTCCTTTGTTTTATACAGCTGCATAGAAGGAAACAGCCTAATTACCTTTTCCGACGGCGTGGAAGTATTGCAGGCAGGCGAGGTAGCCCTTATTCCTGCCGACCTGAAAAACATACGGCTTACCCCACAAGGACACTGCAAAATAGTGGAGACGTATATAGGCTAAGGCTGAGCGGAGCGAAGTCCCGAGACTGAAAGGATTCGGGATTGAGGCTGAGCGGTATTACTAGCCGTTAAACATACCTCCTACAACCTTTTGCCGATGATCAAAAATGGCATCCAGCTTTTTTTTCACAATCCACCTGTTAAGCAGATTCCCGGCAAGGCCATAGAAAACTTTGTAATGTACCGAATCGGTCATCTGCACTCCTCCGTCGGGAAGCATTTCCAGGTAATGCTTGTGATGCCAGAAAAGAAAGGGCCCCCATCGTTGCTCATCCACAAAAAAGCAAGGTTCGGTAACGTGGGTAATCTCCGTTACCCAATTGAGCGGTATTCCCAGCAAGGGTTTTACCTTATAGCTTATAATTTGGCCTGCGTGCAACTCGCGCGGCCCGCTTACTGACTGGATATCAAACCCCATGAAGGCAGGCGTAATCACTTTCAGGTTTTCGGGTTTTACAAAAAACCTCCATGCCTCCTCAAGGCTGCAGGATAGTAACTGGGTGCGATACAGGTGATGCATTGTGAGCAGAAATTAGAAATGGTATCTCTTAAAATTTATCCCTTAATAACTTCCACCACAATGTTTTGTTCAACACTACCGGCTTATGCCGTTAAGCTCAAAGCGAATCCCCTACCGCTTACTT
>SLOR01000094.1 GCA_007132395.1 Bacteroidales bacterium | reverse complement strand
ACTCCTATTGTGCGCATTATTTTTGTGCTTCTCTGTTTTTTCCGTAAAAGCCCAGGAAATCAGTCTTGAACAATACCTTACCGGTTTTGATTACCATGCCCGCTCCGACATGAAAATACGAAGTGCTGAACTGGTTGAATTACTGAAGGAAAACAAGGTACAGCTTGTGGATATCCGTTTCGAGGAAGAGTTTCGGGCATGGAGTATGCCCTTTGCCATCAGTATTCCTTTGCCGGATTTGCCCGCCAGTCTGGACAAGCTGGATAAGGATATACTTATCGTAACTGCCTGCCCCGCGCGCGACAGGGCAATTATTGCTATGGCATACCTGAAAACCCGCGGGTACAATGTAAAATATCTCACCGATGGATTACTGGGATTGGCCAGCTACCTGCGAGGGGATAACGCGCTTGAGTTTTTTACTGAATAAACATGCTTTATGCCTGATTCCTTTTTGGCTGTGGATACTGTGGCTGCAGCCTCTCCCGGCTGATAATACATAAAAAAGAGCCCCCGCTTACCATGCGGGGGCTCTTTTACAGTTACAAACAAACAACATTGAAATTGAATTACAGTGTTTTATTAATGCTTTCCTGAAACCCGTGTGATGTATTCGCCGGTTTCGAAGCAGCGAATGAATTATCTTCTCTGGTTGCGCGAACTGCTGTTTGTGGCAGGACTGCTGCTGCGGTTGTTGCCCGAACTCCTCTGAACAGATGTACCACTGTTGCGGTTGTTGCTGGTAGTTCTCTGTACAGATGTTCCGCTATTGCGCGTGTTGCTGTTGCTGTTTCGCTGTACAGAGGTACCTGTATTTCGTGGCGCACTTGTATTTCTTTGTACAGAGGTTCCGGAGTTCCGGGTGTTCGTCTGGCTTGATGGCCTTGCCTGTTGTGTTGCAGGCTGATTAGAATTGCGCGCAGGCTGCGTTCTTACCGCTGGAGCAGATTGTGCCGCGGGTCTGTTATTGTTATTATTTACTCTTTTAGGAGCACTGCCGGTGTTGGGTGTGCTGCGTTGCGGAGTGTTTGCCGGGCGTGTAGTTGCATTTCTTGCGGGTGTTGCTGCCGATTGTCTTTGGGGTGCAGCTTCACTTCTTACGGCTGCGCCTCTTTCAGCATTTCTGCTATCTACCCTTGTTCCGGTATTGGCAGGTCTTTCACTTTGTGTGCGCTGGGGTGCCGCATTCTGTCTGGTGGCAGCACTGCTGCGTGTTTCACTGCTTTGAGTCGTCGTTCTGCGGGTGTTTTCAACACCTGCTTCACGGGTGGTTGTGCCAGATGAGGTTCTTGCACCCTGACGGCCTTGTTCAACGTTTTCTCTGCCTCTGCCTGGCGCCACTGTGCTACCACTTGAATGTCTGTGAGCGTAAAGTACTTCACCTTCTCGTCTGCTTTCGGGGCGGCTGTAGGTGTCTTTATAAGTACCCCTGTTGATGTTTACGACCACCGTGGGGGAGTAGTTCCTGATGCGGGGGCGATACACAGTAGTATAATAGGTGCACCTGTGATGGTTCCAGGGGCGGTAGTAAGCGTAGTAGTGTGCATGCCAGTTGTAGTGATAGCCATAGTAATAGTGATAGTAGTGCGGGCTCCAGGGGCTCCACCAGCTTGGGTGATAACCCCAGCGCCATGATGAGCGGTAAACTCTGTAAGAGGGCCTGTAGATATAGGTAATAACGGGCCAGTACGCTACCTCGTATTGAGTCGTATGAACTACGGTCACATTCTGGCGGGGTGCGGAAGTTTGCTGTGCCACGTTGCCGCGGTATCCGGGGTTGGGTGTTTCAGCATACACAGGCTCGATGATGTAGTTGGGCCCGTAAAGCGCTTCATCGCCGATAAGCTGTACCTGCACCGAACCGTTTTGAAACTTCTGTACGGTAAAGACTGCTACATCCTGGTATTCATTTTGGTTGAGGGCAACTCTGAGTACGATATGGTGAACACTTCCCTCCTTGTAGTCAAACACCATGATATAGTCCACATAGTTGTCGCGGTTAAGGTCGAGGTTGTTAATCATACTTTCAGGGTCGTTGAGTGATCTCTCAAAACCTTCAAGAGTTTCAGAATTCTGGAAGAGATTCATCACGGCATAGAGGTTAAGGTTGTCACCTGGAAGTCCCAGGTATTCCTCGGGGCGGTTTTGTGCCGTGAGCACACTGCTCCATAAAAAGAGGAGTGTCAGGACGGGTGTGAGGATAAGTTTTTTCATATCTATGGGGTTTTTGTGGTGAATATGCTGTTTTGTCCTTAAATAAACCAAAACCGTGCCATGTTTGAGTGTAATGCGTAACACGCATTAATACAATTAAATAAGCAGTAATTGGCATGGGGATAAAGTCAAAAAATGATTTTTTGAGAGAGGGATTTTGTTTTCTGCCGGGAAGAGATGTGGGGGCAGGCAGTCGCTTAGGGCATCTCTTGAGTTTGCATGGGCATACAAAAAAAGCCCCCAACTTGTCATTGAGGGCTTTTCTTCTGTTGACCGACCAGGATTCGAACCTGGACAGACAGCTCCAAAAACTGTAGTGCTACCGTTACACCATCGGTCAGTGTTTTGTAATGCGTTGCAAAAGTAGGCAAAATATTTTTTCTGCAAAATATTTTTTTAAAAAAAACCGCAAAAGTTTTGCCACCCTTTCCATCGGGGCTTTAACCGAACACCCATAAAAAGTTACAGACAAAATACTTATTCCTCGCAAGCTCACGGATAATCAAAAAATCCCATCATATATTCAATAGTTTTTTATATTCGCATGGAAATTATCCGCTGTACGTATAACCCAAACCTTTGCACCCATGAATCTGAAGTCCTACAAACCGGTAAACAATATGCTGGGCTGGCTGATATTTGCTTTTTCCACACTTGTTTTTATGTTAACCCTCGAGCCCACTGCCAGTTTCTGGGATTGCAGCGAGCGTATTGCCTGTGCTTATAAGCTGCAGGTAATGCACCCTCCCGGTGCGCCGCTGTATCAAATGCTGGGGCGTATGTTCTCCTTACTGGCCCTGGGCGATGTGAGCCGGGTTGCTTACTGGATTAATGCCATGTCGGCTGTGGCGGGTGGTATGTCGGTGATGTTTTTGTTCTGGACGGTCAGCATGCTTGGGCATCGCTTGCTAAAAGCGACTCCTGATGCACACAGCGCCAGCACCTGGGCCGTATGGGGAGCAGGAATTGTGGGAGGGCTTACACTTACCTTCAGCGATTCCTTCTGGTTTACTGCGGTGGAAGCGGAGGTATATGTAACCTCACTTTTCCTTACCTCGGTCGTATTCTGGGCCATAATGCGCTGGGAAGCGGTTGCTCATGAACCCGATGCCTTGAAGTGGCTGGTGTTTATTGCTTTTGTTATTGGGCTTTCCATTGGTGTACACATGCTCAGTTTGCTTGCCATACCTGCCATTGTGTTTGTGTATTATTTTAAAAAGTATACACCTACACGAAAAGGAATTATCATTACCGGTATCATCGCCGTGGCTTTGCTTGGGTTTATTCAGAATATTTTTATCCCGGGTGTTCTAACAGTTGACTGGTGGTTTGAAAGGTTTTTTGTCAATACCCTGGGCTTGCCCTTTCACTCGGGAACCGTCTTTTATTTTCTTGTGCTTATTGCTGCCATTGTTTGGGGTTTGCATTATACGCACCGCAAAAAGAAGATACATGCCAATACCATTATCCTGGCTTTCATGTTTATCCTCATCGGATATACCTCTTTTATGATGCTGGTGGTGCGTTCCAATGCCCATGTGCCCATTAATGAGAATGCCCCCAAAAATGCACTGGCGCTGAAAGCCTATTTGGGCAGGGAGCAATATGGAGGCTGGCCCTTGCTTTACGGACCCTGGTATAACACACCGGTGGAAGCAGTAAAGGAGGACAGGCCCGTATGGCGCAGAGACGATGGAGAAGGACGTTATGTAATCGTTAGCCATACCGTTGATTACGTCTATCATCCCGATTTTATGACCGTTTTTCCACGTATGTGGAGCAACAGAGGCCAGAGCCATATACGCACCTACGAAAAATGGGGGCGCGTTCAGGGAAGACCTACCCGGGTGCAGCGGCCCGATGGTACTTCGGAGGTTATCAACAAACCTACTTTTGCTGAAAACCTGCGTTTTTTCTTTTCGTATCAGGTGGGCCATATGTACCTGCGATACCTTATGTGGAATTTTGCCGGCCGCCAAAGCGATATACAAGGGCATGGAAGCCCGGTAGAAGGGAACTGGATAAGCGGTATCAAACCGCTCGATGGCTTGTTTCTCGGGCCACAGAATAACCTGCCGGAGAGTATCACCGGCAATCCGGGCTATAGCCGGTATTACATGCTGCCTTTTATCCTGGGCATCATAGGTTTGGTGTTTCAGGCCCGGCGTAATCCCGGCGATGCCTTTGTGGTGGGCTTGTTGTTTTTTATGACAGGTATTGCTATTATTATCTATCTGAACCAGACATGGCAGCCCAGGGAGCGCGACTATTCCTACATCGGGTCATTTTATGCCTTTTCCATTTGGGTAGGGCTGGGTGTGCTGGCAATTGCCAACGCCATGCAGAAGAAGCTGAAAGGCAAACTGCCGGCTGTGCTGGCAACCCTCTTGTGCCTGATACTGGTGCCTGCCCTTATGGCACGGGAAAACTGGAATAATCACGATCGCTCCGGACGCTATACCACCCGCGATGTTGCCATCAACTACCTGGAGTCCTGTGCACCCAATGCCATTATCTTCACCATGGGCGACAATGATACTTTCCCCCTCTGGTATGCACAGGAGGTGGAGGGTGTGCGCACCGATATCAAGGTGGTAAACCTGAGCCTGCTTAATGCCGACTGGTATATCGATGGGATGACGCGCCGCAAAACCTACGAGGCCGACCCTGTGCCCTACACCCTTCAGCCCCACCACTATCGCGACGGCACCCGCGATGTGTTGTATGTTTTGGAAGACCCACGCCTGGAAGGGCAATATGTGAACGTGCGCAGTGTACTCAACTTTGCCACCAGCGAACAGAATAAAAGGCGCATCGGGCAAACCACCGACAATTTTTTCCCTACCCGGAAATTTCGCCTGCCAGTAGATTCGGCAAAAGTTGTTGCCAATGGCACCGTGGCTCCGGAAGATGCACACCTTATAGCTGATGTAGTGGAGTGGGAGTTTCCTTCAAGGGCACTTACCAAAAGTAATATTATGATGCTCGATTTCCTGGCCACCAATAACTGGGAGCGCCCGGTATATTTTGCTATCACCATGGGTGCCGAGGGCTACATCGGTCTGGAAGAATATTTTCAGCTGGATGGAATGGCCTACAGGCTGGTACCCATTCGCACACCCCACGAAAACCCCACAGAACCCGGCAGGGTCAACTCCCGTATTCTTTATGAAAACATCATGAATAAATTCCAGTGGGGCAACATCAATGACCCGGATGTGTATCTGAATGAAGACAATATCCGTATGACGGTAAGCTTCCGCAATATCTTTCGCCGGCTGGCTCAAGCATTGGTGGAGGAGGGTGAGCCCCAAAAAGCCATTGAGGTGCTTGACCGGGCCATGGAAATTATGCCACCCCAAAAGGTTCCCCTGAATTATTTCAGCCTTTTGATGGCAGAGGTGTACCTGGAGGCAAACGCCACCGAGCAGGCACTTGCCATTATGGAAAGGATGGTGGATATGGAGGAACAGAACCTGAATTACTATTTTTCCTTTGGAGCAAGAAGGGGAGCACTGCTCGAGGCTAACATGCATGAATCACTGCTGCTGCTCAATCGTGTCAGTTATGTGTCTGAAGATTACAACCTTTCAATACTGGAAGAACGCGCCGGCAGACTTTTTGAAACATATTATCCTTTGTATATGCAGAGAAGATAGTTGAATGGTTGAAAAGTGGAAAAGTTGAGAGGTTGAGAGGTTTAGGGGTTAAGAGGTTGATGGGTTGAAAGGTTGTAGGGTTGATGCGCAATGATTGTTAAAATAGGGATTTACTTGCTGATTTTCTTATTATCTTCGCAGGCTGTAACAAGAAATAGAAATTCGGTTCGTTATAATCCCAAATATCACCAATCCTGAAAACCTATGGATCTGAAATCGTATAAAAATGTAAACAACATCCTGGGGTGGCTAATGTTTCTGGCTGCCACCACGGTATTTATGCTTACCATT
>SLOR01000285.1 GCA_007132395.1 Bacteroidales bacterium | reverse complement strand
GCAATAAAGTAGCTGCCCTCGGCATGGATGCTCTCTATGTAAATAGAAACATCCTCACCGGGCCACCAGTTTTCGCCCGAGAAATATGCAATTTCGCCGGGGGCGTAATCGTCCTTATCGGTCCATACCGTGGCAGCGGCTGTTTCGCCCTCTGCCAGTGCGGGAGCAGCCCAGCCCAGGGTCATAAGGACCACCAGGGAGAGCAGCATACTGCACTTCCTTAAAAAAGTATAAGTTTTCATGTGTTAAAGTTTTAATAAGTATTGCGTGAATTCCCTTTGTTTTAGAATCGGATAATATATGTAGGTATCGAGTTACTTACAGATGGTGAGTATATGACAGCATCCCCTTTGTTTTACACCAATAAATATTTTTTCTCCCCCAATGAACTTTTTTTATAGACGGATAAATGTATAGCAAGTAAAATGAACAATCAACAGGAACAAACCCTTAATTTGTTATTCGGGGAAATACGTATATTTTTATTGAAACATATCCCTGTTTTAACCTATTGATTTTCATATAAAGCTTATTTTTTAAGCGTTTTGTCGTTGCTGCATAACAACAAACAGGAAAAAAGGCTTTTAGAGTAATTTTTTCGGTTTAACACTTTCAGGAATACGTTATATAAACTGAGTGTCAATTTCTTCATTCCTTTCCGGGGTGCTCAGCAAGTTTTTTACAAGGGATTTTCTGCGGGAAAAATATCTGACCGAAAAGGTGCGTGGCATCATTTTTTCGTAAATTAGCCCCAAATTTGCCTTACGTGATAAAACCCGAAACCATAGATGTGATATTTGAAACCGCCCGCATAGAGGAGGTTGTAGGCGATTTTATAAACCTGAAGCGACGCGGGGTAAATATGCTGGGCCTGTGCCCTTTTCACAACGAAAAAACACCGTCCTTCACCGTATCGCCGGCCAAGGGGATTTACAAATGCTTTGGCTGCGGCAAGGGGGGCAACTCGGTCAACTTTATCATGGAGCACGAGCACTTCACCTACCCCGAAGCGCTGCGCTACCTGGCAAATAAATACAGCATAGAGATAGAAGAGGAGAAGCCCTCTGCCGAGCAGCAGGAAGCCATGGACGAGAAGGAAAGCCTTTTCAACCTCACGGCCTTCGCGCAAAAGCATTTCGAGGAAACCCTGCACAACACCGAAGAGGGCAAGGCCGTGGGCCTGAGCTACTTTAAGGAAAGGGACTTCACCACTGAAACCATCAAAAAGTTCGGACTGGGCTACAGCCTCAATGCCTGGGACGACTTTACCTCCAAAGCCCTGAAGCACGGCTATAAAAAAGAACTGCTGGAAAAAAGCAGCCTGGTGCGCACCAAAGATCATCAAACCTACGATGCTTTCCGCAACCGGGTTACCTTCCCCATCCATAACCTCTCGGGCCGTGTGCTGGGCTTTGGTGCCCGCATCCTTACCCAGGACAAGAAAAAGCCCAAGTACATCAATACGGCCGAGTCGGACATTTACCACAAGAGCAAGGTGCTGTACGGCTTGTTTTTTGCCAAAAGCGCCATCGTGCGCGAGGACAACTGCTACCTTACCGAGGGCTATACTGATGTTATCTCCCTGCACCAGGCCGGCATCGAGAACGTAATTGCCTCTTCGGGCACCTCCCTCACCGTTGACCAGATCAAACTCATCCGCCGCTACACCCAGAACATCACCCTGCTCTTTGACGGCGATGCGGCAGGTATTAAGGCGGCCTTCCGGGGCATCGACATGATTCTGGAGGAAGGGATGAACGTACGTATCGTGCTGTTTCCCGAGGGAGAAGACCCCGACTCCTACGCCCGCAACTACCGCCCGGCCGAGGTAAAGGAATTCGTGGAGCAGCATGCCGCCGACTTTATCAGCTTCAAAACCAACCTGCTGCTGCAGGAAACGCAGAACGACCCCATTAAAAAGGCAGCCCTTATCAAGGAGATTGCCACCAGCATATCGCAGGTTCCCGAACCCATTGCCCGCAGCCTGTACGTGCAGAAGAGCAGCGACCTGCTGCAGATAGAGGAGAAGCTGCTGCTGGCAGAAATCAACAAGCAGCGCAGGGCCCGGGCCAAAGGCAAAGGCGGCGACCCCGGCCCGCAGGAGGAAGCTGAATGGATAAGCGCCCCGCCCGAAACGGATACCCCGCAAACACCCGCAGGCAGCAACATTGAAGCAAGGGAGAGGGAACTTATCCGCATTTTGCTCACCTATTACAAGCGCGAACTGCTTTTCGTGGAAGAAGATGAAAACGGGAAAGCGTATGAAGTGAGCTGGCCCGTGGTGGACTACCTGCTGGAAGATTTCAAAGACGACGACATCACCATGGAAAACCCGGTACACCGCATTATCCTGGAGGAGATGGCCCGGGCCATCGAAAGCAAAACGCCCCTGAGCGAGCAGCACTTCTTTCACCACCCCGACCCGCAGGTGAGCAAATTGTGCATCGACCTGCTCTCGTCGCCCTATGTGCTCAGCGACAAATGGGAGGAGAAGCACGGCATCTTTGTGAAGCTGGAAGACAACGACCTCCAAAAACTGGTGCTGGAAGTGCTCTATGCCTACAAGCTGGAGAAGGTGAAAAAAATTATTGATGTTCTGGAGGAAAAAATCAAAACCCCCGGCGAAGAAACCGATATCATACAAGTGATGACCGAGATCAGAAGTCAGAAGTCGACCAGGGAAAGGCTGGCTGGCGCCCTCAGCCGTATTGTGCTGCAGTGACCCGGAAGAAAATTCATACCAGACCAATGGAATTCGGACCCCCGGGGATCTTTTTTTACGCTATAAACATTTCACTCCTGATGGAGTTACATCACATAGACACGATTGAAGTCTCTGATACCGGCTTCGACGGGCTCAGCCTCCGGAGTTTTATTGGTCACTGAGCCCGTCGAAGTGACCTTTGATTAAAGTATTTTTTTCTAACACCGGCTTCTACGGGTGGTGCAGCTAGTAGTTCGACAAGCTCACTATGGCACTTGTTGAACTGCTCATCCTCCGGAGTTTTCATAGATAACAGCTAACCAAAATATTTTGCAATGATGAGTATATTTTCCCGAAAGAAAGAACCCCGATACAAAAACGGCATTGTACTCAGTGGCGGGGGAACACGCGGTTTCGCCCAACTGGGTGCATTGAAAGCACTGGAAGAAGCAGATATAAAGCCGGACATTATAAGTGCCGTAAGTGCCGGGGCCGTTGTGGGAGCCTTGTATGCCGATGGTAAATCGCCCGAAGAAATCCTCAAAGTACTCACTTCGCGAAGAATTTTCAGCTACCTGGACTTTACCATTCCCAAAACAGGACTGATAAAGATGACGGGCTTTGAAAATACCCTCAAAAAAATACTCAAAGCCCAAAACATTGAAGACCTGCAAATCCCCCTGCTGATATTTGCCGTAAACATCAACACCGCCGAGTACACCCTCTTCGACAAAGGCCCTCTGCCCCATATCATTAAGGCCTCGTCTTCTATTCCCATCATCTTCCCTCCCATTGAAATCGATAAAGAGTTTTACTGCGATGGCGGGGTAATCAACAACTTCCCTGTGGAGCCGCTACTTGGTAAGTGTGATCGAATTATCGGAATCAACGTAAACCCCCTGGGTAAGCGTAAAAACCTTGACAACCTGAAAAAAATCGCCGAACGCACCTTCCAGCTGAGCATCCGCAGCCACACCATGGAGCGCAAGGACAAATGCGACCTGTTCATTGAACCTGAAGGCCTCGACGGCTATGGTCTGCTGGAACTTTCTAATGCGGAGAAAATCTTCGAACTGGGATATAAAGCAACCCGGAAACTGCTGAAAGAAAAAGGCTGGGAATAATTGCAGGACAAGCCCCCGGATGCGGCATGAGATTCGCCGAATTTAAAAGCTGGTTGATTTTTGTTAATTTTGCGCTTTCGTAAAAACAGAATTGCTATGCCTGAAAACAAAGAGATTTACATCTATAATACCCTGAGCCGACGCAAAGAACTTTTCCGGCCGCTCAACCCACCTTTCACCGGGCTTTACGTCTGCGGTCCCACCGTTTACGGCGACGGCCACCTGGGCCATGCCCGCCCGGCGGTTACCTTCGACCTGGTGTTTCGCTACCTGCTGCATATGGGCTTTAAAGTGCGCTACGTACGCAACATCACCGATGTGGGGCACCTGGAAAACGAAGCCGAAGAGCTGGGTGAAGATAAAATTGCAAAAAAAGCACGCCTGGAGCAGCTGGAGCCCATGGAGGTGGTGCAATACTTTACCGACCGCTACCATGAAGACATGGAAATGCTCAACGTGAAGAAGCCCAGTATCGAGCCCCGTGCCTCCGGCCATATCATCGAGCAAATAGAGATGATTAAGCAGATTATGAAAGCAGGCTTTGCCTATGAAGTGAATGGCTCGGTATATTTCGATGTGGAAAAATACAACAAATCACACCACTACGGCAAGCTCAGCGGCAGGGTGATTGAAGAAATGATAAGCAACACCCGACAGCTGGAAGGGCAGGCCGAGAAACGCAGCAATGTAGATTTCGCCTTGTGGAAAAAAGCCGCACCCGAACACATCATGCGCTGGCCTTCGCCCTGGGGTGAAGGCTTCCCGGGATGGCACCTGGAATGCTCGGCCATGAGCAGCAAATACCTGGGCGAGGTATTCGACATCCACGGCGGCGGCATGGACCTCATGTTCCCCCATCACGAATGCGAGATTGCCCAAAGCAACGCAGCCCTGGGCAAAGACTCGGTGCGCTACTGGATGCACAACAACATGATTACCATCAACGGGCAGAAGATGGGCAAATCGCTGGGTAACTTCATCACCCTGCGCGAATTTTTCAGCGGTAAACATAAATCCCTCGAAAAGGCCTACAGCCCCATGACCATTCGCTTCTTTATCCTGCAGGCCCATTACCGCAGCACCCTCGACTTCAGCAATGAGGCGCTCCTGGCAGCAGAAAAAGGGCTGAAGCGATTGCTGCAGGCCATGGAGACACTTCAAAAGCTTGCACCATCCGAAACATCTTCAACCAATATCAGTGAGCTGGAAGACAAGTGCTACACAGCCCTCAACGACGATTTCAACAGCCCTGTGGCCATTGCACAGCTGTTTGATGTGGTGCGCATCATCAACTCCGTACACGACAAAAAGGACAGCCTAACGGCAGAGGATATTGAAACCCTGAAAAGAGTTTTTCAAACCTTCGTGGTGGATATATTCGGCCTGAAGTCAGAAATTGCTGCTCAGGGCAACAAAAGCGAAAATCTTTTGCATGGCGTGATGCAATTGCTGCTGGATATCCGCCAGCAGGCCAAAACACAGAAAGATTATGCCACTTCCGACAAAATACGCGATGAGCTGGCCGCCCTGAAAATCGCCATTAAGGATGGAAAGGAAGGGGCTTCGTGGGAGTTGAAGGAATAAAAACTCTACCCCCGGAAAAAGGAAAGGCTGTGTTGATTAACAACACAGCCTTTTTTTTTAAGCAGCAAAAATAATTTTGCTGTATCAGGCAATAATAATTAAGTGAGGAAGCTCAGCAGTATACCTGCGGCAATGGCACTTCCGATAACACCCGATACGTTGGCCGCCATGGCATGCATAAGCAGGTGATTGGTTTTATCGTATTCCAGGCCCACGTGTTGTGATACACGGGCACTGTCGGGCACAGCCGAAACACCGGAGTTACCAATGAGGGGGTTAATCTTGTTGCCTTCACTGGCAAACAGGTTCATAATCTTGGCAAAAAGCACACCGCTAAAGGTTGCCACGATAAAGGAAGCTGCTCCCAGACCGAAAATCATCATACTTTCAGGCGTAATAAACACATCACCCTGTGTAGATGCACCCACGGTAAGCCCCAGGAATATGGTTACGATATCAATGAGTGACGAACGTGCGGTTTCGGCCAGCCTGTTGGTAACACCACTTTCTTTAAGCAGGTTACCAAAGAACAACATCCCCAGCAAGGGCAATGCGGTGGGCATGATAAAGGTGGTGAGCAGCATACCGATTATGGGGAAAAGAATCTTTTCCTGCTTGGGAACGGCACGCGGAGGCTTCATACGTATCAGCCTTTCCTTTGACGTGGTAAGCAGGCGCATAATGGGCGGCTGAATTACCGGTACCAGGGCCATGTAAGAATAGGCCGCAATGGCAATGGGCCCGATAAACTCGGGTGCCAGCTTAG
>SLOR01000018.1 GCA_007132395.1 Bacteroidales bacterium | reverse complement strand
TGGTGGGCGACATGGTACGTGTAGCCGGCATTACAGGGGTGGGGGAAAAAGTGGGCTTCAGAAGTACCCGCTTGCGCACACTGGAAAAGAGCTATGTTACGCTTCCCAATAGAAAAATGGTGGACTCAGAGCTGGATAATCTTAGCCTGCGTACGTTTCGCCGTTCTATGTTTAATATCGGGGTTACCTATTCAACAAGAATTGAACAGCTGAAAAATATTGTTGCAGATATACAGGAATATATCGATAATCATCCCAATACTAACCAGGAGGGCAAGGTACGGTTTCATGAATTTGGACCCAGCAGCTACGATATCATGGTGCTCTTTTTTGTAGATACCATGGATTGGACCACCTATCTGGATGTAAAACAGGAAATCCTTTACGTCATCATAGAAATTGTGAAAAAACATGGCGCGGAATTTGCTTTTCCTTCCACCAGTGTCTACATTGAAAAAAACAAAGAGGAATAGTATCTGCAAGCACAGATTTGCACTAAGCACAAGACAAAGGGGATTCTTAAAATTTGCCGTATCGCTCATTACCTTTTGGCGTCTTTTATGAATGAGGAAAGGAGTGCATTAGCCAAACATTATTAATTTTGTGAAAGCAAAATAAAATACTTAGAATTAAGTTATTTAAGCATTAATAACAACCGGAAAAATAACCATACATGATCCATTCGATTTTATTGCAGGTTCAGTTAGGCGGGCAGATTGCTGCCGATACGCTGGCAGCCGACATGCCAACGGAAGAAACCCTGAATTTTTTCTCTCTTGCCCTTAAAGGCGGATTTGTAATGATTCCCCTGGCCATTCTTTCCGTCATTGCGATGTATATTTTTATTGAAAGGTACTTTGCCATCAGCAAAGCCTCTAAAGAGGAGTATAATTTCATGAATAATATTCGCGATTTTATTCACGAGGGAAGAATTGACAGTGCCAAATCGCTGTGCCGAAATAATCAATCGCCACTATCACGTATGATCTCCAAAGGGATTAATCGTATAGGACGTCCTCTTAACGACATCAATGCTGCCATTGAAAATGTGGGCAAGCTCGAGGTGGCCCAGCTGGAAAAGAATATCGCATTTTTGTCAACCGTAGCAGGTGCAGCACCCATGCTTGGATTTCTAGGTACGGTGATGGGGATGGTAAGGGCCTTCTACAATATGTCTATGGCCGGCAATAATATTGATATCTCCCTGCTGGCAGGTGGTATTTACGAAGCCATGATTACCACCATTGCCGGACTGGTAGTGGGTATTATAGGCTATATCTGTTATAATATCCTGGTGGCTCGCATCGAAAAGGTGGTGTTTATGCTTGAAGCACGTGCCACCGAATTTATGGACCTGTTGCACGAACCTGCATCCTAAAAAAAAATCATTGCCATGGCAATTAAAATAAGAAATCCCAGAAAAGCAGAGTTTAACATGGCCTCCATGTCGGACCTCGTTTTCCTGTTGCTGATATTTTTCATGCTTACCTCTACGCTGGTAGCTCCCAATGCCATTAAACTGCTGCTGCCTTCCAGTGAAAGCCGCACCATGGCCAGGCAGACCATTACTGTATATATCAATGCTGAAAACAACATTTTCCTGGAAGAAACACCTGTTGATCTGGATGCGCTGCAGGCAGGTCTTGTAAGAGCGCTGGCCGGACAGGATGAAGGCTCTGTGGTGTTGCGCTCTGACCAGAGCGTGCCAGTGCAGTATATTGTAAGTGTAATAGATGTGGTAAATAACATCAATGCAATGTCGCAAAGCCGGCATAAAGTAATTCTGGCAACACAGCCAAGCCGATAATAGTATATGAAAGAACCCAGAAAAAAATATGACAAAAAAGCAATCATTGGCACTATAATCTTTCATGGTTTGTTGCTGGTGGGCATTTTGTTTTTTGGCTTAACAACTCCTTTGCCTCTGCCCGAGGAAGAGGGGGTGTTGGTAACTTTGGGTTATACCGATCAGGGAATGGGAGAGCGACAGCCTTTGAGCGCTTCGCCACCCCCGCCGCAACCCCAACCATCACAAGCTGCACCGGCTGCTGAGGATATAGCTACCCAAAGTACAGAAGAGAGTGTTGCCATTCCTGAGGCTCGCCAGCCCAGGCAAGAGCGTCAGCGTCAGGAAGAACCCTCACAGGAGCCACAGCGGCCTGCGCAGGAAACAGCTCAGCAACAACCCCAACCCGAACCAGAACCCCAGGTGGATCCCCGGGCTATGTTTCCCGGCCGCGACCGTCGTACTACCGAAACCCAGACTCAGGGAGAAACCGGTCAGCAAGGAAACCAGGGTCGGCCTGATGGCACAACCGATGGTACTTCTTACACCGGAGGAGGACAGGGCAGCGGTGTTGAATTCAGTCTTACAGGGCGCAGAGCCAATTTCCTGCCCCTTCCTGAGTATGTCTCTCAGTCACAGGGTAGGGTGGTGGTAACCATCTACGTAAACCGTAATGGCGAAGTAACCCGCGCCGTTCCCGGGGCTCGGGGCACAACCACTTCCGACCAGGCATTATGGCGCGTTGCCGAAGAAGCCGCACGTAAAGCAAGGTTTGACGTGAAAAACGATGCGCCCCATGAGCAAACCGGAACCATCACCTATAACTTTATCAGGCTAAACTGATATGAACTATCAGCAAACTTTAGATTATCTCTATTCGCAACTCCCCATGTACCAGCGAATAGGGCCCGCAGCATACAAAGCCAATCTCGATAATACACTGGCATTGGCAAAACACCTGGGGAATCCCGAAAACCAATTTCGCAGCATACACGTGGCCGGCACCAACGGCAAAGGTTCCGTATCGCACTTGCTTGCCTCTGTTTTTCAGGAAGCCGGCTATAAAACCGGCCTGTGTACTTCACCTCACCTGAAAGATTTCAGGGAGCGGTTTCGGATAAACGGAGCCATGATCCCTGAAGATTTCATCACTTCCTTTGTGGTTGAGCATATGGCGTTTTTTCAGGCCATACAGCCCTCGTTTTTTGAGATGACCATAGCTATGGCCTTTCAATGGTTTGCCCTTGAAAAGGTGGATATAGCCATTATAGAAACAGGGCTTGGGGGAAGGTTGGACTCTACCAATATTATTACCCCCGAAATTTCTGTAATTACCAATGTTGGACTGGATCATGTAAATCTGCTGGGAAATACCATTGAGGAAATTGCTGCAGAGAAGGCAGGGATTATAAAAAGAAGTGTGCCCGTGGTGCTGGGAAAAAGTCGGGATGCTGCCCGTAATGTTTGTTTGCAGAAAGCAACCGAAAAGGAAGCCCCTGTTTACCCGGCAGATGAAATGTGCACGATTGCCATGCCTCAATTTGTCTTTGATGGTAAAGGGAATCGTATATTGAAAGGAACTTTGGAGTTGGATATGAGTCGTATTGAATTTCAATGTCCTTTGAGTGGAACCTATCAGCTTGAAAATATTTGCACTGCCGCCAGTGCAGCCCGGATTATAAGCATGGCAGGACGATACCGTATTTCTGAAACCCATATTGCCCGTGGATTTCAAAATGTGATTGCCAACACGGGTATGGCAGGGCGCTGGCAGGTGCTTTCACAAAAGCCACTGGTGATTTGCGACACAGGGCACAATGAAGATGGTATCAAAAGTATTCTTGAGAATATTGCCATGACGCCACACCGGCATCTGCACTTTGTGCTGGGGATGATGAATGATAAAGATGCGGGTGGGATTTTACAATTGCTTCCCAGGGATAATACCACATACTATTATTGCAAACCTGATGTGCCACGCGGGATGCCTGTGAATGAACTGGAAGAAAGAGCCGTGAAATTCACCCTGTCGGGGAGAAAATTTGAGAGTGTGAGAGAGGCCCTGGCGCAGGCGAAAATCTGCGCCGGAGAAAATGACCTGGTGTTTGCAGGTGGCAGTACGTTTGTTGTTGCTGAAGTGCTCTGATAGCTTAAATCAACTGCAGTTTCATCCTGTTTCTGATTTGCTCAAACGTCAACAGGGTGTTGGGCATCACAAAATCAGGGCAGAATCCGTCTGTTTCAAGCAACACAAATCGTTTGCAGCTTTTCCATCCGGTTTCCCTCCCCAGGCAATAAATGCAGTTGTACATTAGCCTTGTATCTTCCGGTATACTCAGTTTCCCGGTAAAGAGAGCACAATCACAACTTTTGACACATTGCATATTTGTTAGATTAAAAACATGCAAAGATACGTATATTTAATATGCGGTCAAGAGAAATTGGGAGTAAAGAGGCAAAAAAACGTGATTTGGGGGTAAAAATGGGGGGTCTGTCAGATTCCTTTGTCGGGGTTGTAATATTTCAGGTGTAAATCCTCTCCGTCAAATACTGCGTAAGAGAATTTACTTACCCATTCCCCTGTATTAATATAGCGTGCATCCTTTGCTATACTGATATCCATGGGAAGGTGTCTGTGGCCAAATATAAAATAATTGTAAGGCTTTTTTTTCAACTGCTCCCTGCAATACACAATAAGTCTTTCTTTTTCTTCCCCCATGAAAACTTCATCCTTTGGGCCATTGGCCATGCGGCTTCTTCTGCTGAAAAACAGGGCCAGCCCGGTACCAAACCCCGGGTGTATCCATGAAAATAATCTTTGGCAAACAGGGCTTGAAAAAATCATTTTCAGAAATTTGTACCCATAGTCTTTGGGGCCGAGGCCATCGCCGTGGGCAATATAAAACTGTTTCCCGTTGATTTCTCTTTCCTGGGGTTGCCTGTACATTTTAACTCCCAGCTCCTTTTCGAAATACCCGAATGCCCACATATCGTGGTTGCCCGTGAAATAATGTACAGGGATGCCTGCATCGGTAATTTCTGCAATTTTACCCAGCAGTCTTACGAAACCTTTGGGCACAACCGTTTTGTACTCAAACCAGAAGTCAAAGATGTCACCCAGAAGGTATATTTCTTCTGCATCCTGTTTGGCCATGTCGAGCCATTCTACCAGGAGCTTCTCCCGTTTCAGGCTGTTGGCATAATCCGGTATGCCCAAATGGGCATCAGATACAAAATAAATCTGTTTTGTTTTTTTCAATCCTGATAATTTTGGGCAAAGATATAAATTACAGTGGATATTGATGTTAGTGCATGTACGAGATAAAGACATCAATCAGTTGTTTTTTTATTATCTTTAAAGCTGAAATATTTTGTAGAAGTTGTTATTTAGTCAGCAGTAGTGCTGAGTTGTATATATCCCATTTATCCAGAGAGTAACCGGCATTTCAAAACAGGAAAACAATAAAAGTAATAAGCACAGTAAATTAAAAGTTATGAAGAAAGTATTGGAAAGATTAAAGAAACTGAACCCCGAGGAAATTGACCCTAATACGCTCAAAGCGGAGTTAAGTAAGGTGGATTTTTCAAGTGTAGAGTATATGGATTACCTGAAGGGGGAAGAACTCGACAGCTACTTCAGAGTGAGCCTTATGGATTTCCCAGTAAGGGTGTTTTTAAACGTGTGGCCAGCGCAGTTTCAATTGCCTGCACATCAGCACAAGAACTTTTGGGGTTATATTGCTGTTTTGAAAGGTCTGCTTACCGAAACCTCCTTTGTGTTCGAAGAGGAAGAGAGCAAGCTTTCATGTCATCCCCCCAAAAGCTTCCGCAAGGGAGAGGTGGTATTTGAACCTTTAAATGTAATTCATCACCTGCAAAATCCTTCACCCTCCAAGCCTCTGGTTACAGCGCATTTCTATTTCCCAACGGTAACTGATTACAACGGAGTAAAGATATTTGACATTAGAAACAGGCGCATCACAGAGCTGAATGAGAAGGCCACCAGTATATCACTGGATCATCCTGAGGGTTATTACAGAGAAGTAAAGGAAAATGCTTTTAGCGTGGTAAACCTCTGGTAGAAGATTTCAACGTAATTTATATTGAACATAGAGGCTGTCTCAGAAGCTTGGTGCTAAACGGACGCTGAGCTTGTCGAAGCGGATATCTAACTGTTGTTCAGCGGTCGTTTCGACAGGTGGTATAGTGAGCTCGTCGAACCACTCAACGACCAGCAAGCACTTTTGAGGCAGCCGCTTTTTCTATTTACAACACCAGCAGGTTAAGGTTTTTCAGGAAGGGAAAAGGGTTGGCCTGATCCAGTCTTATGGTGAAGGTGATTTGTTCGGAAAAGGCACTGATGTTGTTAAGTTCAGCGGTACGCTGCAGATCGTCCGAAATAAGAATGGGGAAGTTGACTTGCAGGAAATCTTTGAAAAAGGCTGCCTGTATGCCTGCCACATAAGGAAACTGCTCTGAACCGATAATCTGGCTTCCGGCATCATGATATGTGGCAATGTCCAGAAAAACGCGCAAGGGTGTTCTGGGAATATCCAATTTTAGGTTTACACTGGTAAGCCAGTGCCATGTTTGGCCGAGAGGAGTGGGGAATTTAAACGCTCCATCGGTTTCATAAAGCTGGTGGCCCCATAAGGTTCCCGGGGGCTGGTTTCGTCCTACAAAAATATGGTCGTATGCAAAATCGCGTGTGGGAGAGATTCCCTGCAAACGAAAACGCATATCAGTTGCAGGAGTATCTCCGGGTTGCGACAGGAAAGCCCCTGCGAAGAATCGCAGTGATAATCCATCTTTGCGTGCATTGTAAGGGGTAAATAGCTTGGCCGTGAAGCTGGTACGCAGCATGTCTTCGATATTTTGCAAGCGTATATCAAAAGAATACGGATAAAAGCCGCTTTCATTATCGTGTGCGAACATTAATTCGGTAAAATGAAAATTATGTTTTCTCAAAACAGCATCTCCCATTTCAAAAATTACCTGGTCCCGCTCCAGGTATACATGCCGGGCTTTAACTTCGGTGTTTATTCTGCGGCTTGATAGGGGGGCTTGCAAGGTAGCCGCAATAGAGGTTTCCAGGCGCGTAAAAGCCATGGCACTGCTTCCTGGTGCCGTGGCATATTTTTTAATATGGCTTCCCACCCTTATGGAATGCAATGAAGGGCTTGAAGAAAACCAGTTGTGGTACAACCATGCCTGCCCTTTCATGTTGTCCTTCCTGATGCTGTAAAGCGGCATAAGCAGCCACTCTGTGTCGGCGGGCGGAAAAAAGAAATTGTACAATGCCAGGCCGGGCAAAAATCCATCGTTGTGGTTGTATCCCAGCACCGGCGTCCAGAAAATCTGTCTGACTTCCGGGTTTTTTATGCTTCCCAGGAATTGTAATTCAGGAGGCCGGTTTATTAGGCGCCCGGGGCGAAAAGTATTTCTGTTACGGCATATTTCGGGTAGTAGCTCCCGGTGATCGATAATGAACTTTTGAATGTTATTCCCGGGGATGAAAATTATCGTATCCTTTGCAAAGGGTTTGTCAATCCAAAAGGTTTCGTTTTTGCCATCCTTATGGATTGTTGAAAGCGTAAAAGGAACGAAATAGTCGCCCTTGTTGCTGAGTCGCAGGGCGTATCCGTCGTTTTGCGCATCGACACCGGTAATGGCGAATTCAATTATTCCTGCACTTTGGATAAGATGATTGAAAAACCAGGAAAGATCTTTCTGTGTATAATGTTCGAAAACCTGCTGCAAATTGCTTGCAGTGGGGTGTTTGAATTGCCATATGGAATAGAAATTTCGCATGATGTGGTCAAACTCCCGCGCACCCAGGTAGTATTCGAGATACCTTATTGCCATGGCTGACTTATGGTAAGCCATGATGTAGTAATTAAGGAGGGTGAAGTCTTCGGCAGGGGTGTTAATGGCCTGGTCGAGGCGACGTGCGGCCTTTAGCTGGTACATGAGCCAGGAATCTTGTTCCTTGCGGGTGTGTGCCAGCCCGAAAAAGTCAGCCAGCAGGGTTGCCGATAGGTTTCCCAGCAGCATTTCGCCGGGGTATTTGCTTCGTAAAAACCGTTGTTCATAATAAGTGGTAAACCCTTCATCCAGCCAGGGTTCTTGTCGTTCGTTGGTGGCCAGTATGCCGTAAAACCAGTTGTGAATGGTTTCATGAACAATTACCGTTTCCAAATCCCGTTTGGTGTCCTGGCGGCCAATAAGGGTTATGGCAGGATACTCCATGTTGGCCCCTTCGCTGTGTATGCCCTGCACGGCAGTCATTTGCTGCCAGGGATAAGGCCCCAGCATTTCCGACATGTAAAAAATACTCTCCTTAAGGTACCTGTTGGCTTCAAGCCAGAAATTAACCTGATGGGTGAAAAAAGCATAAGTAGTAACTACTTTTCCCGCACTGATTGCTATGGAGTCTTTCAGTATGTGAAATTGCTTGTCGGCAAACCATGCGAAGTCGTGCACCTTGCTTTGGGAGAAGTGCAGGGTTTTGCTTTTGTTTGATGAGGGAGGTGGAGAAGTCAAGGCATCAGCAAGTTGCTCCGGAGATTTATTTCGTGTTTGTGCAGCAATGCTGTCAATAAATGCCATTTCAGAGCGTGTTTGCAGAATGCCGCTTGAGGCAACCCTGTAATTTTCAGGCAGGGTAAGGAAAACCTCAATGTTTCCGAATTCGGAATAGAATTCTCCGGTATGCAAATAAGGCATGGGGTTCCATCCGTTTGGGTCGTAAACCGCAGGCTTGGGATACCACTGGGTAATGTAGTAGGACTGGTTGTGGTGGCCCAAACGTGAGAAACGAGCATGAGGTAGTTGAAGGGTAAACGGGGAATTAATATGGATGGTGTCTCCGGGTAAAAGCGGGATTTCTAGGTATAAAATCGCAATATCCTGATGGTTATTCCAGGCCCCCCAGATAAGCTCCTTTCCGTTAATGCTAAAATTCAGGTTGCTGTAAAAGCCTCTTTCGGAAGGAGATGCAAAATGAAAGTCGTAATTCCCCTGCGGGATAAACTGCCGGGCAAGCGCTGTTTCATTATCCTGGTAAGCATTGGCCCACAGGTGCATGAAAATTTCGTATAAAGTATCAGGGCTGTGGTTGATGTATTCAATGCTCAGGCTGGCATCAATACTATTGCTTTGATCATCCAGAGTGGCATGAATAGTAATGTTTGTTTCCTGCTGAAAATATCTTCCGGCAAAGGAAGTTGAGGAAAGCCACACGATTAAGAGAAAAAATATTGCCCCCGGGAGTGCAGACTTCATTGTCAAATGTTTTGACAAATGTAATGAAGTTATCTAAAAAACATCATAGATTTTCTGCTAAAAGATTTTCCAGATCATCGATGGAAAACCCGCGGGCAATTATGCTGCCATCGCGCCCCACAAGTACTGTATGAGGGATATCGGAGATGTTGTAAAGGGTTACCACGGGCGAATTCATGAAGCGCAAGTCGCTAACCTGGGGCCAGGTAATATTGTCCTGCTTTATGGCTTCCAGCCAGTTGTCTCTGTTTCTGTCAAGAGAAACTCCATAAATCTCAAAACCTTTTGGGTTGTACTTTTCGTAAATTCCTGTGAGTTTCTTGTTTGCCGCCCTGCACGGAGTACACCAGGATGCCCAGAAATCGATCAGAACTACATTTCCTCTAAAAGAAGACAAGCTGAGTTGTTCTCCCTCGGTGTCGGGTAATATAATATCAGGGGCAGGGTTTCCTATGGCGAGGTTCTTTTCATTCAGGCGTTTTTGCTCCTGCTCGCGCTTATAGTCGTTAACCCTTTTTTTTAGGTCAATTACATGCTTATTGGTTGGGTAGCTGTTGCAGAGCTTTTTGCTTAGCAGTTCGAAATAATCGAAGTGCTCCGATTCTTTAAGCAACAAGCGATTTTCGAAATACTGATACAAGGCAAGGATGGATGCCAGGTGCTCGGGATTATTTTCAATAATCTCAATAACAAAATCTCTCTGGTCGTTTCTCAGCTGCCTGTAATGGGCTCTGAGTTCTTCACCACGGGTGGGGAAGTCCGGTTCCGAGCGGCTTTCGCGGTACAGTTGTCGCAGAGAGTCGGCCTTGTGTACTCCTGATAATCTTTCCTTGTTCAGTTTCCATAGGATATGCGATCCATGAGAGCCTTCCACGCGATAGGTGGCAGGAAGGTCCTGTACATCGGCGGTAATGTTGATTTTTTGGTGGGGTTCAACCGCCAGGGTGATAAAATTGGAGGAGTTGAGGGTGATACGGTAAAAGCCCGCGTCATCAATATCTTTGCTGAATTTAAAGTTTCCGTATTCATCTGTTGTGATGCTGTCTACGGGAATCAGGTCGGTGGGTGTAAGCTCTTCCAGCAGCAGTGAAATAGAAGCAGCATTTTCCAACTTGCCGTAAATAACCAACTCTCCTTCATCCTGTATGCCGTTATCGTGGCACGAAGCGAGGAAAAAGAAAGGTAGAGTAAGGATAGTTAAGGTGGTAAATCTGTTCATTTTCGGATTGTGGTTTGTCGGTTTGCAAATATAAATCAATCGTTTGGCTTCCAATTTGATTTAAGAAAATTTAACCCCTAATCCAAGGATTTTTAAGGAATAACGAAATTTACGATATGATTATCAGGAATTGCCATTTGGGAAGTATTATGTTTTTCTGGCACTTCCCATCAGAAAATGTGTAAGCATAATAATAATAACAGAGAAGCCTGCGCTAATGATGGTTTTCGCCAGTATTTCTCCCAATTCGTAGAAACGGAAAACTTCAATGAGAAATAACGACAGGTGATGAATAAATATAAGCATTACTGTATAAGTGAGTATCCAAACCTTTCCCATCACGTGTATCCGGGGTTCCACTTCGGGTTCAAATTCTGTCTTAATGCTCAACAGCCTTATAATGCCCGGGCGGAAAAATGCCATAAACAAGGTGGCTGCAGCATGCATGCCCAGTGAATTGGAAAACATATCAACTGCCAGGCCCGTAAAAAATGCCAGTAGCAATACAACATATCCTTTGGTTTGGAAAGGGAGTAAAAGAATAAACAAAGGGTAGAAGAAGGGAGTGATATATCCGCCCAAATGAATCTGGTTCAGAATCAATATCTGTATGCCCAGTATAATTATGAAGCGGCCTGTCTGTTTCAGTGTGCTATATTCTATCACTGCTTTGGTGTTTTGTTAACGAATAAGACTTCTGCTTTCTGATTCCAGCATGTCGAGTTCTTCTCTGAAAATATTCTTTACCACGTAAACATTCTCCAGGCTGTTAAAATCACAGGCAAGGTCTATTTCGATGGTGTAAAAGTTATCGCCTCTCCTGATTTCATAGTCGGATATAGTGCCGATAAAGACATTCTCGGGAAAAATATGCGAAAAGCCGCTGGTAATAATGCTGTCTCCTACTTCCAACTCCAGGTGCGGAGGAATGTATAGCATAGTTGCTTTGCGGTAATCGTAGCCTTCCCACAACACAGTACCCAGTTGGTTGTTTTTTGTCAGCTTGGCACTAATCTGGATATCCGAATGTAGTGTGGAAAGTACCGAACTGAAATTGTTGCTCACATCTTTAACAATACCCACTACGCCATTGTGTGTAATTACGCCCATATCAGGTTTTACTCCCTGCATCCGGCCTTTATTGAGGGTAATGTAATTGTTGCGGTCACGTACTGAATTATTGATTACCCGTGCATTGATGTAGGTAAATTGCCTTTGGTGCAGGGTGTCGTGAAAGGTGAAAATGGTTTGATCCGTTTTCAGGAATGAGCTAGCCTGCTGATTGCGAAATGTTTCATTTTCAATTACGAGCTGCCGGTTGATGCTTTGCAGGTTGAAGTATCCCCTTACGTTGCTTTGCAAGCTGTAAATGTTTCCTGCAAGTAAGTTGGTAGAGTTGATAAAGAATGACCTGTGGTAGGTATTGTTTTGCACAATAAGCATGAATGCAACCACCTGTAACAGCACAAACAGGAAAAAGAAATAGTGTTTAAGGATAAAGTTAAATAAGTTACGCATAAAGGCACTTTTCTTACTCAGCGATGTATGGAAGCTCCCCGGTCAGGAAGACTGTATGATAATTCCTACTTGATGAGGAAGGGGAACTTGTCAAAGTTCTTCAGGGCAATACCCGTACCTCTTGCTACTGCTCTGAGGGGATCCTCTGCAACGTGCACCGGCAGTTTGGTCTTGTTGGATATCCGTTTATCGAGACCCCGTAGCAGCGAACCGCCACCGGCCATATAAATACCCGTGCGGTAAATGTCGGCAGCCAGCTCCGGAGGTGTCATCTCAAGGGCGTTGAGAACAGCAGCCTCAATCTTGGTAATAGACTTGTCAAGACATTGTGCAATCTCAGTATAGCTTACGATAATTTCCTTGGGGATGCCCGTCATCATGTCGCGACCGTGAACGGCGATATCAGCAGGTGGGTTTTCCAGATCGGTGGTTGCGGCACCCACCTCAATTTTTATCCTTTCGGCGGTGCGTTCACCAATGAGAATATTGTGCTGCTTGCGCATATATTCTTCAATGTCGTTATTGAAGTCATCACCAGCAATGCGGATGGATTTGTTGCAAACAATACCCCCGAGGGCAATCACTGCGATTTCGCTGGTACCTCCACCTATATCTACTACGATGTTTCCGGTGGGCTCAAGTACGTCAATGCCGATACCTATGGCAGCAGCCATGGGTTCGTGAATCAGTCTTACCTCTTTGGCTCCGGCCTGCTCGCAGGAGTCGCGAACCGCCCTTTCTTCCACCTCGGTTATGCCTGATGGGATGCAAATTACCATTTTTAATGAAGGGGGGAAGAACGGTTTTTTGCTGTCGGTCATTTTTATCATCTCGCGAATCATGGCTTCAGCAGCCTGGAAGTCTGCGATAACTCCGTCTCTTAAAGGACGTAGGGTTTTAATGTTTTCATGCGTTTTGCCATGCATCATCATGGCTCTTCGGCCCACAGCGATTACTTTATTGGTTGATCTTTCAATGGCTACGATAGAGGGCTCTTCAACAACCACCTTGTCATTATGAATAATGACGGTGTTGGCAGTACCCAGGTCAATAGCAATTTCTTTGGTTAAAAAGGAAAATAGGCCCATGATAGTTATTTATTTTTATTTTGTATGTTCAGAATATAGTATTAGTGCTTGAAATGTCTCGTGCCGGTCATGACCATAATCATCTGGTTTGCATTGCAGAAATCCACTGAGTCTTTATCTCTTACGGATCCTCCCGGCTGTATTACAGCTTTGATGTTTTCTTTGTGTGCAATTTCAACACAATCGGCAAAGGGAAAAAAGGCGTCCGATGCCATAACTGCACCTGCCAAATTGTGTTTAAACTCCCGGGTTTTTGTAATGGCCTGCTTAAGGGCATCCACCCTCGAAGTTTGCCCGGTGCCAGAGGCCAGCAGTTGCTTATTCTTTGCCAATACGATAGCATTGGATTTGGTATGCTTCACAATCTTATTGGCGAAAAGCAAATCCTCTGTCAATCTATTGTCGGGTTTAAGCGTTGTTACATCCTCCCAGTTTTCAGCAGGTGTATCGGCAACATTGGCTGATTGTACCAGGGCGCCATTAAGCACCGAACGGTATTGCCAGTCCTGTTGTGTTGTGTTGTTGATATTTAAAATGATACGATTCTTTTTCTGCTTCAGGATGTCAAGCGCTTCGTCGCTGTATCCGGGTGCCAGTATTACTTCAAAGAACAAATCATTAATGTCATACGCAGAATCCTTGTCAATGTTACGGTTGGCTATCAATACACCTCCGAAGGCTGATACGGGGTCGGAGGCAAGGGCTGCCTTCCATGCCAGGTGTATGTTTTCGCGTGAAGCTACCCCGCAGGCATTGGTGTGCTTGAGGATGGCAAAGGTAGGCTCTTCAAACTCTTTTATCAGGCTTATGGCTCCATCAATATCCAGCAGGTTGTTGTAGGAAATTTCCTTGCCATGCAACTGGGTGAAAACTTCATTCAAATCGCCATGAAAAAATCCTTTCTGATGGGGATTTTCGCCATAGCGTAAGCCGCGGGTTTGTGTAATACTCTTTTTAAAATATGCCTCGGGCTGGTTGCTGATATAATCAAAAATGGCTGTGTCGTAATGGGACGAAATATTGAAAGCTGTGGCAGCAAATTCTTTTCGTTGTTCCAATTGGGTATTGGCTCCTTGCCGGTTGAGAATTTCAAGTGCTTCTGCAAAATAGGCCGGCGAAGGAATAATCCATGTGTGATGGAAGTTTTTAGCGGCTGCCCGGATGAGCGATATGCCCCCGATATCGATTTTTTCAATGACTTCATGCTCTGCAGCCCCGCTTTTTACGGTTTCTTCAAAAGGGTAAAGGTCAACCATTACAAGATCGATAGGGGGGATGTTGTGCTGTTGAAGTTCCTGCAAATCCGATTCCTGGTCTCTGCGGAATAAAATTCCTCCGAATATTTTAGGGTGCAATGTTTTTACCCTGCCTCCAAAAACAGAGGGGAAACCGGTTATGTCTTCCACTGCAATGGCCTCTATGCCCAATTTGCTAAGATACTCCAGCGTGCCACCTGTTGAAAAAAACTTTACGCCTTCAGCATGGAGTTTTAATATAAGTTCACGTGCGGGGTCTTTATGATAAAGGCTGACAAGCGCAGTTTTTATCGCTTTCATGGTTTCGTTTTTATTGTAAGCCAAACTGGGATGGTTTAAAAGGCAAAAGTAATAATATATGACATCATTTTTAAGAGTGTTATACTTAAAAAAAACTCTTTACCTTTGCGGCCTCAAAATAAATGTTAAATATTTCAAAATATATTCGAATGGCTTACGTATCAAAAGAAAAACCCTTTTCGCGCCAGTGGTTTTATGCTTACACGCTGATTTTAATCGGAGCGTTTATTCTGGCAGCCGGCTTTGTGCTGTTTATTACTCCTCATAAGCTGGTTCCCGGTGGCGTTTACGGAATCGGTATTGTTTTGTATCACCTTATTGGTTTTCCCGTGGGCTTAACGGGCCTTGCGTTTAACATTCCCCTGATTATTATTGGGGTCAAATTGCTGGGCCCCCGTTTTGGGGTAAAAACCATAGTGGGGTTCGTGCTTACATCTTTGTTTATCGACGGTCTTGCCTATTTTCTTGGCGATATGACACTGGTTGAAGATGACGTGCTGTTGTCTTCCATATTCGGTGGCGTACTTATCGGCTTCGGACTGGGACTGATTTTCAAATCAAAAGCCACATCCGGCGGGTCAGCCATCATGGCAATGATTGGATCCAAATACACCCGTATCCCCATCGGGCAAATGCTAATCATCATCGACTCTGTAATTGTATTGTTTGGGTTGGTTGCCTTTGGCGACTGGAAGATACCACTTTATTCCTGGATAGTAATCTTTATTACCGGTAAAGTGATTGATATTACCATGGAGGGGATGAGTTATGAGAAAACTATCTTTATCATTTCCGATAAATACGAGGAAATCAGCCAGAAAATTCTATACGACCTGCGCCGTGGAGGTACCTTGATTGAAGGTAAAGGAATGTACAATAATGCCGATAAGAAGATCATTTTTGTAAATGTTACCCGCAGAGAGTTGTCCATCCTTACCGATTATGTAAATCAGATTGATCCCAAGGCATTCCTAACGGTAATTGAGGCTTCAGAAATTCTTGGTTCCGGATTTAAATCTCTTGAAGAAAGAGCAACAGAGTAAGTATAAACCTTTTAGAAGGAATGCATCCCTGGGCCGGCTTTATTTTTCAGATATTGCCGGCCTTTTTTGTTTTCCTGAAAGCCAGTAGGATAAACAGAATGTTGAGCACTATCACCCCGATAAGTGCCAGGTGTATATGATCGTAGGTCCAGTTATGTCCGATAAGGAAGCTGTAGCTTACCGGGCCCAGTGCCGTACTTACCACCATTACAAAGGTAAATATGCTTCTGATGCTTCCCAGGCTTTTCACTCCGTAGGTTTCAGCATACAAGGCATTGGAAATGGTAGGGTTGGTGCCTGCCGTTACTCCAACAAGAGCCCAGTATAATGTGGCGGCCAAAGGATGAGAGCCAAATATTAATACCAACAACCCCATAACAAAAGGGACCAATATAAATGGAAAGAGTTTTCGGGCAGTAAACCTGTCGGTAAGTGGCCCGGCTAATATGCTAAAAACAAATGAGCTTATGGCATAAGCCGTAATGTTCAGTGCCATCCATTCTATGGTCCAACCTTTATAACTGGCAATAAATGTTTGAAAGAAAAAGAGTGCCGTGAGGGTAAAGCCAACGATAAATACAGTGGGTGCGAAAATGTAAAACTCCAGGGTTTTGACAATTTCGCGCTGTGCCCATACTTTTTGAGATTCTTGCGGGTGCTTTGCTTCATGCTTTGTTTCTGCTACTTCTTGCACCTTTTTTGGATCAAAATTTCTCAACAGCAGAATCACAAGTGGGATAAGGCTGGCAAATATAAATAGTGCGCTCAACAGAAATGACTCGCGCCATCCCACAGCAAGGATGATGGTGACTATGGCAATGGGGAACAAGGCCTCTGCCAGCGGAAAGCCGAGGTAGGCAATGCTGAGTGCTTTGCCCCTTGACCTGGAGAAATATCGCCCCATGGCGGTCATGGAAGTGTGGGAAAGCAGCCCCTGCCCGAAGAATCGCAGCATGAATATGGCCAGGAAAAGCATTACCAGATTTAAGGAAAGGCCTGCCATTAAATTTGCGGCAATAATACCAGCAACCACAAGCATGGTAAATTTCATCAGGGGCATCCTGTCGATATACCTGCCGGCAAAAATTATGGTAAAGCCACTGCAGAGGGTGGCTATGGCGTAAATGCTGCTATACAGGCCCGCGCTTATTTCAAAATCTTTTATGATTTCCGGGATGTACAACGAAAGCAGGAATGTTTGCCCGAACCCTGAAAAGAAGGTTAGCAGGATGGCAAACAACAGGATGTTTCTGTTGGCGATAAAAAACCTGTAATAGTTTTTCATTTTATTTTACCTCCCAGGAAAAATGAAATTTTAAATCGGGAAAGTTTTCCATACTACGTTTCAGCAGCCATTCCGACTCGGCAAGAAATACCGGGTTACCATATTTATCAGCAACCATATTGCGATATTTCTGGTCCGAAAACTCCTGCAACTGTTTTGGGTTGTCGGTGGTAATCCACACAGCCTTATAGAAATTCAGATAGTCAAAGCGGCAGGAAGCACCATATTCGTGCAGCAGGCGAAATTGAATTACTTCAAACTGGAGTTCTCCCACTGTGCCAATGATACGGCGGTTGCCCGGTTGCTGTGTGAAGAGCTGAGCCACGCCTTCGTCGGTAAGTTGCTTAATGCCTTTTTCCAACTGCTTGGCTTTCATGGGGTCGGTATTGATGAGCTCCTTGAAAATTTCGGGTGAAAAAGTGGGGATGCCCTTAAAAATCATCTTTTCTCCATCGGTGAGTGTGTCGCCGATGCGGAAGTTCCCTGTGTCGTAAAGCCCAACTATATCGCCGGGGTAGGCCTCGTCGATCACCGATTTGTCGTTGGCCATAAAGCTGGTGGGGTTGCTGAACTTGAAAGTCTTACCCTGCTTAACATGAAGGTAATTTTTATTACGTTCAAATTTACCGGAACAGATTCTTAAAAAAGCAATGCGATCGCGGTGACGGGGGTCAAGGTTGGCGTGGATTTTAAACACGAATCCGCTGAAGCTTTCTTCCTCGGGGGTCACGGGTCTGATGTCTGTAGCCCGTGGTGCCGGGGTAGGAGCAATCCTGATAAAGGTATCCAGCAGTTCCTTCACCCCAAAGTTATTGAGGGCACTGCCAAAAAATACGGGTGCGATTTCTCCTGACTGGTATGTCTCTTCGCGAAAGGGTTCATATACCCCCTCTATAAGTTCTGCTTCTTCACGCAACAAGTCGGCATGGTCTCCTATAAGCTCATCCAGCAATGGGTCTTTCAGTGAATTGATTTCTGTAACCTCATCTTCAAGTTTTTGCTTGCTGGGCTTGAAGAAAAATATTTGATTGTTGAGCAGATGGTAAACGCCCTGAAATTCTTTTCCCATTCCAATGGGCCATGTGAGGGGTCTTACCTTTATGTCGAGTTTTTGCTCTACCTCATCCAGTATGTCAAAAGGGTTTTGCCCGTCGCGATCCATCTTGTTAATAAAGACAATCACGGGTGTGTTGCGCATGCGACAAACCTGCATGAGCTTTTCCGTTTGCTTTTCCACGCCTTTGGCACCGTCAATCACAAGTATTACACTGTCAACGGCACTCAAGGTTCTGTAGGTGTCTTCGGCAAAATCCTGGTGGCCGGGAGTATCCAGCAGGTTGATTTTGATGTTCTTGTATTCGAAGCCCATTACCGAGGTGGCAACAGAGATACCCCTCTGTCGCTCAATTTCCATAAAGTCGGAGGTGGCTCCTTGTTTAATTTTGTTGGATTTTACCGCTCCTGCCGTTTGAATGGCGCCCCCGAAAAGCAGTAGCTTTTCTGTGAGGGTGGTTTTTCCGGCATCCGGGTGGCTGATGATGGCAAAAGTTCGTCTCTTATCAATCTCTTTTTGAAGGGGCGTTTTTTTTGATGATTTTTGTAAGGTATTTGTTTCCAAGGTAATATCTCTTTATGGATTTCAACGGGCAAGAAAATCCGGCCTCTGTAATATTTTGCAAAAGTATAAAAAATGAGCCAAACATGGGGTATTTGACTCATTCTGTTGATGTTATTTTAAGGTTTGTTAATTTTCTCAGGGATTATATGGAAGTTATGCGGCCAAGAGAAAGAATAAGATTTATTACTGTTAAGGGCGAACGTATTTACTTTCATCATTTAGAAAACAGGCGCAAACATGTCCTTTTATTCAAAAGTATAAATAAACCTAAGTGGGTTTTTCGGGGAAACGTTTACTTTTGTTGTAAGCACACTAATAACCTTTTACTCTAATGGTTGTTCAAAGTCAATCTCATTTTTTAATCATATCGGGTTGTGGTCAGAATGTGGGCAAAACGACGCTCGCTAGTGATGTTATCCTTAGATTCAGCTCTCAGTATGATTTGCAGGCGGTTAAAATTTCACCGCATATGCATGTACCTGAATACGAGCTGCCTTTGGTGGCTGAAGGGGAGGGGTGGGTAATTTACAATGAGATATTCACAGACAAAGAAAAGGATAGCTCCCGATTCCTGCAGGCTGGTGCCAGCAGGGTGTTTTATGTTATTGCCATGAGGAATCGACTTGCTGAGATGCTGGGGGCATTGCAGGAAATCCTCGATCCTGCCCTGCCCGTGGTTTGTGAATCAGGAGGCCTGGCAGAACATGCTCAAGATGCCTTGCATATCAGGGTTTGCAGTAAAAATGTAAAGAGGAAAAAAGAAAACAAGCAGGCCTTTGACCTGCTTGTGGATTTTGATGGTTCAGCATTTAATCCTGACCTTGCGAATCTTTCATTCGCGCAGGGCAGATGGTTGCTGAAAAAGTAATCAGAGAAGTTTTCTAATTGCTCAGGCTTTCGAAGTACTGCCTGACTTCAAATTGGGTGATGGCATAGTCGCTGGCAGATGCTCCGGAGAAATCTTGTTTAAAACGATCTGCACCGTTGTCAATCAGCGTTCTAACCATCTCCAAATTTCCTTCCAGCACAGCTTTGATTAAGGGCGTCTGCCCCTGTGCATCCTGAATGTTTACATCGGCACCCAGGTTGATGAGTTCACGGTGGGCCGGGATGCGATTCCTGTAAGGATGTGCCATTAAAACCGGGGTGCCCGACTCGTCTTTTGCGTTGATGTCTGCTTCATATTCCACGAGCACCCTAACCAATTCGATGTTATTGCCAATCTCCAGGGCTTTCATTAAGGGGGTGCTTCCGCTTTCATCCGAAATGTTCGGGCTGGCCCCTTTTTCCAGCAGTATCCTTGCAGCTCTTGTATTGCCTGCGTTAACAGCAACCATAAGTGCAGTGGCCCCGTTGTTGGCTCTTATTTCCATATTGGCTCCGTTGTTGAGCAGATAATTCATAATCCGGTGGTTGCGCTGGATGGTGGCCTCCATTAAGGGGGTAAAGCCAATGTGGTTTTGTATGTTTACATTGGCATTGTGCTGAATGAGTAAAACTGCCAGATGGTAGTAATTATGCTCCGCAGCAGCAATCAAGGGTATATATTGCGGATTGCCATCTCCGTCGGGGTTGTCCTTCTGTCGCAGAAATCGTTCAACTCTTCTTCTGTTGTCGTCCTTTACCGCATTGAATAAGCGGGACTGGGCCATGATACTGCCGGTAAAAACTACCATAAGCAAAATGAAAACGAATGTTTTTGGTGCGATAAAATGATTCATATCAGGTTGTTTTGGTTTTATTAAGGTGCGTAAGGATTACAAAAATAGATAAAAAATCCGGTTAAAATATTTGTTCGTTCAAGGCTTGTATGCGGGTTGGTAATTGGAATTTTCGTTACATTCTTATAGTATGCGATATTTGGTTATTTCTTTAGAAATTGCGTTTCCGGGAAACAAAATCCTTGCCAGTTTTCGGTTACCCTATTGTTTAGTCATTATGAAGCCCCCATTAATATCATTTCGATGCTCATTTCGCCTTCCCTGGATTCCCTTCCTTTGCGTGGTTTGGGTTATTGTACACCAGGGTACTGTCGGCCCAATTGGTAACGCTTTGGCAAAGTTCACTGCGCTTCCGCTAAGCGGGGCAAATAATAATCATTATACTGGTGCTTCACGTAATATTAGTCAAATATAAATGCCTACCTTACGGTGCACTAAATAGTTGAGATTTTAGCCTTTACAGCCACAATCAGCCAGTGTAATGTCATTATATCTGAAATAAAAGAATATGAACCGAGCCATGACAATAACATTGACACACACGCGCGTA
>SLOR01000137.1 GCA_007132395.1 Bacteroidales bacterium | reverse complement strand
TTACAATCAATTTGAATCCCAGGGCGTTGCCACTGGGCTGAATTTAGCTGGGCTTTCAGCCCGCAGTTAAATGTACCATTAAGCATACGTGCTACTTGCAAGAAAGCGGATAATCATAAAAAGAATTATATCTTTTGTTTTACCCGCAATGTTCTGTATGTTATCCGGGAATAATTCTTTAGGTTTGCCGAAAATTTTCAAGCATGCAAGAATGTATCGGTAATTCCTATATGCATAACGGGCAGGAAACTCCCTCCGCTCGTTTTGACGGGTCTTTTCTTTCCAGCCCCCACTATATATATGAAGTTTTTCGCGTTATTGACGGGGTTCCGCTATTCGTGGAAGACCACCTGGAGCGCCTGAAAAAGACCTGCGAACTCTCGGAGCATTGTCCGGGGTTTTCCCTCGGTGATATCCATGAGCAGGTAAAGCTTTTACTGAAATACAATTCCCTGCAGACGGGCAATGTGAAAATTGCACTTTTCTCCAAAGAGGGTAAACAACAGCTGCTGGTTTACATTACCGGGCACCAGTATCCCACCCGGGAACAATTCCTTGTAGGAGTGCCCGTGGCATTATTCAGAGGAATCCGGCACAACCCCAATGCCAAGATTATGGATGTGAAGCTGCGCAATGCCACCAATGTGATGAAGCAGGAAAAGGAAGTGTACGAAACTTTGCTGGTGGACCAGGAAGGCTGCATTACCGAGGGCAGCCGATCCAACGTGTTTTTTATTCGCGATGGCAAGCTCATTACTCCCCCAGTGATGGATGTATTGCCGGGTATTACCCGTAAGCACATTATTGAGGTATGCCGCGATTTAGGTATGGAGGTGGCAGAAGAAAGAGTGCCTGCCCGCTCAGTGGTGATAATGGAAGCGGCTTTTATTTCCGGTACTTCACGAAAAGTTTTGCCGGTAAATAAAATTGATGAACTCGATTTTCCTGCAGATCATCCCCTGACCCGTAAAATCCAGGAGGCTTTCAATAAAAGGGTGCAGGATTATATCACCACCCGAAAAAACTAACATATTTTTCCCTTTTTCTTTTTTAGCGACACTATTTGCCGTTGGGCTGTTTTATTTTTGCCTTCAGGGATTTGATACCCGCACGAACATTTAGCATACACCAGAATACGGACTGCTCAGTGAAAGACTGATTCTTATCAGACAGTTTTTTTATTATCCGCAGCTCAGGTGTAACAGAAGTAAAAAAAAATACTATTATTGTGAAGGGAAAATAATTACCAAAGGGAAATTTTATGGGGAAATTACATTCATTACATTGGGATTTATGTCATGAGAAAAAGGTGATTAAGCTGCTCGCAAAGGGCGAAATCACCTCTCATTCATTTATTATTATGTGGCTTAAAATGCTGGAGCTAAAGGAATTCTCCTGCGCTTTATATCATGTATTAATGGATTTTGGCGAGGCAGAATTGTCTATGAGCTACGATGAGGTAAACGGCTTGAAGTCTTTTTTCTCCTCTCATTTAGCACTTCAACAATACCGTAGACTTGCCTTCGTCACTCAACATCCACGATCATCTGCCCTGCTGATGCTGATGCAGAAAAATGTATTTCAGGATACGGGCAGCCAGGTGCAGATTTTTTTTGGGAATGAAGAAGCCCATATCTGGGTGGCCGGGTCTGACGGGCTTGCCCCTAGCTGACACAAGGTTGTTCGTTTTCGTGCACTTTTCGTGCGTTTTCGCACGTTTCAAGGGTTTAAAAATCAGAGAGTTCGTGGCTTTAAGTGGCTGATAATTGGTGATTTAAGGGCAATGGCATACTTTTGGGCTTACCATACAGAAAAAAGCCACTGATATGTTTTTAAGCTATATTAAAACCGCACTGCGTTTCTTCAGCAAAAATATCGTTTTTGCCATTATCAACCTTGTGGGGCTCACGGCGGGCATTTCCGCCTTTTTACTTATTGCCCTGTATCTGCAGGATCAGCTCAGCTACGACAAGCATCTTCCTTATCCCGAAAGTACCTTTCGCATGATTGGTATCCAGGAACCTGAGGGGCTCGACCAGCAGCAGGTGAGTTACACCAGTGCCGCATGGGCCGATTACATCAATGAAAACATCCCCCAGGTAGAAGAAGCATTCCGCATAATGGGAGCCCAGGGAATCCTGGAGGTGGGGGATGATGTGTTCCGCGAAACGGGAATGTATTACTCCGAAGGAAACGTGCTTAAATACCTGGGTTACCAGGTAATACATGGTGGCGAGCCCGCGAAGATGTTGCAGCAGCCTCACACCACCGTTATCAGCCGGGAGGCAGCAGAGCGGTTTTTCAATCGCGCCGATGTGGTAGGCGAATCTTTCCGCCTGAACGGACAATCCTATCTCATTAGCGGAGTATTTGAAAATGAAAATGTAAAAACACACTTGTTGCCGCATATCCTTCTTTCCTTTTCTTCTCTCGACCCCGAAACACCTTTCTTGTTCAACTTTTTCAATAACAGCCTGTCTACCTATATTGTGGCCCGTGATGCTGCTGAAGGCCAAAGGATTGCCACACTTATCAATGACCATCAGATCGCACTGGCAGAACAGGAAACAAGGGTGTTGATGAAAACGACTTTCTACCTGCAACCTGTTAAGGATATTTTCCTGCGCTCAGGGCACCTGAAGTTTCACATGCGCACCCACGAAGGCAGCATCAGCAATGTGTATATCTTCAGCCTTGTGGCACTACTTATCATTGCCATTGCATGTATCAATTTTATCAACCTCGCTACGGCCAACTCTGCCAAAAGAGCCCGTGAAGTAGGCCTGAGAAAGGTGCTGGGCGCCGGACGCAAAAAGCTGGCGCTACAGTTTATCGGTGAGTCGATGCTGCTTACTTTCTTTGCCCTGCTGGTAGCCCTGGGGGTGATAGAATTGTTGTTGCCCCGTTATAATGACCTGATGGGTACGGAGTTATTGGTAGATTTTACAGGAAACCCCCTTTTCAATGTGGGTTTGCTGGCCATATTGCTTGTGGTAGGCACCATATCGGGCTTTTATCCTGCGCTTTACTTATCACGGTTTCAGGCAGGAGAGGTGCTGCGGGCAGGTAAGGGCTCGGGCAAGCCGCATTCGGCTGCACTGCGCAAAACCCTTGTAGTCTTGCAATTCACCATTTCCACAGCCATGATCCTGGCCACGGGCGTGGTGATGCACCAGGTAAACCACATGCAGAAAAAGGATCTGGGCTATAATACTGAAAGGACGATTGCCCTTATCAACAGGCAAACCTCCGACTACGAGCGCATCCGCTCCTTCCGCAATCACCTCATGACCTTTCCGGAGGTAACGGCTGCCGGTATTGCCAGTGGCCATAACGGGGTAGCAGGACGACAAAGCAATATTGTTACCGTCGATTCCATCCCCGTGAACCTGATGGTTCGCTATGGATATGTAGACCCCGACTTCTTCCCCACCATGGAAATCCCTGTTGCTGAAGGGCGCAACTTCAGCCACGACCATGGCACCGATCCCCGTCAGACCATGATCATCAACCGCGCCACACAACGGGCTCTGGGATGGGACGACCCCGTGGGCAAGCGTATTATGAACTTCGATGACGCAGAATACGACTACTTCACGGTAATCGGGGTAATTGAAGACTATCACTATTACTCTCTGCACAGTGCCATTGAGCCGGCAGTTTACATATGGAGGCCCGGAGAAATGCCGGTTATCAACCTTCGCTATCAAACCTCCGACGCCTCCGCTTTCATGGATAAACTGGAGAGAGAGTATGGCAGGTTCTTCCCCGGATACTATTTCCAGGCTTTCTTTATGGAAGATCTTATGGCTCGCCAGTATCGCAGTGAAAATAATACTATGAAAATATTCATGGGCTTCGCCCTGTTGTGCATCCTGATTTCCTGCCTGGGCTTGTTTGGCCTTACCTCGTTCATGGTCAACCAGCGGCGCAAAGAAATCAGTATCCGCAAGGTACTGGGAGGTACGGTGTTGCAAATTAATCTGTTGTTGCTGTATGGCTTTTTGAAGTGGATTGTGCTGGCTGCTGCCATAGCCATTCCCGTGGCCTGGCACTTTATGAATCGCTGGCTGGAAAGTTATGCTTACCGAATTAATCCCGGCTGGGTACATGTTACCCTTACCCTGCTGCTTATTATTGTGATTGCCTCAGTCACCATCCTAACCCTGTCAACCCGCGCGGCCATACAAAATCCCGCTTCGGCCATTAAGTATGAGTAATGGGGGCTAAAATATTGTGAAGGAGGACGTCTTGAAAGCATGTCATTAATCGAACTGCTCAATATCCCGTTGACACTTTTAAAACAACCTCTTTTGTATTTCCGAAAATCCTTTTACTTTTATGCCGCTTTAGCCTGCGGCATTTATTGTGCATGTCCATGGCAGAGTGGAATACAAAGGAAACTAAGGATTTACTCATTTTTAAAAAACAAGGTATGCTGGATTTTCAAAAAAAACTTACCAATACCTTCTATGCCGTACTGAGCCTGCCGGCCACCGCTATGGGTTTTGCCCTTGCCGTGCAGATTGCCGCCCTGAGCTGGCTGCTTAGCACCAAATACGGTCTGGAAATCAGAGATATTGGGTTGGTATGGGCTACCGGTCCCTTTGCCGGGATTGTAGGACAGGTAATTATTGGTATCATCAGTGATAAGGTATGGGTATGGAACGGCCGCCGCCGGGCCTTCATCCTCATAGGAGGTGTGCTGGCTGCATTAATGCTGCTGGCATTGCCGCATATTGGCATCATACAGGCCAGCATGGGACTGGATGGTGTACTGGGGGTTGCTATTGCTGTGAGTTTAACCCTCGACCTGGCCATCAACGTAAGTTTCAATCCTACCCGATCTATCATCGCCGATGTTACCCCTGAGGGGCGCCCCCGCACCAAAGGATATACCTGGATGCAAACCGTGTCTGGAAGCTTCGGCGTACTGGCATACCTTATCGGAGCCCTTTTTGATAACTATGTGCTCATCTATTTTGGTGCCGTGCTGGTTTTTGCCTTTTCGGTACTTCCTCCGTTTTTCATCAAAGAACCCCGCCACCTGGGACAGTATGGCCGTGAGGATGAAGAGCCCGAAGGGCTGGATCCCAATGCTGAGCCCCGCAAAAATGAGGCTTCTTTCATAGAAATTATGAAAACCATCTTGCCGCTATGGGGCTTTCTTATCTATGCCATCTACGGCTTCCTTGTGCGCCTGGCAGGAATACCGCGTGTGCCTCATTATGCCGTGGAAATCTTTTGTATGATACTCACTCTGGGGCTTATGGTATATATCCTCTCACGCAAAGAAGAGGGGAAATCCAAAGAAGAAGGCGGGCTTATCGGGTTTCAGAAAGTGCTCGCTGCTCACGCCTTTACCTGGATAGGGGTGCAAACCATGTTTATCTATATGTTTGCCTTCGTGAGGTTCCGCGTACCTGAAATTGCCGATTTCGATATTGACCCCCTGTTGCTGGAAGCTATTGATCCCAATGCTGCTGAAGGTGCCATCGCTGCAGCCGACCAGTCGGCCCTGGAAGCCATCAACGATACCATCGGACGAATCGTTAACTGGAGCTTCTTCTCCCTGAACCTGGTGGCTGCCATCATCCCCGTAGTATTACTGGAACCCCTGGCTGCCCGCTTCGGAAGGGTAAAAGTACATACCTTTAGCATCGCCATTATGGCGGCAGGCTATTTCAGCCTGGTATATATGGGATTTTCTCCATGGGTCATATACATGCTCATGGCTATTGTAGGTATCGGTTGGGCAGCGACTATCAGTCTCCCCTTTGCTATCATGTCGCAAAAGATTCCCCAGTCGCGCATGGGATTGTACATGGGGCTTTTTAACCTTTCCGTGGTATTGCCCCAGTTTGTTTCCAGCCTTGGCGTGGGAGAGCTGGTCAATGATGTGGAAGACAAGAGCATTATCTTCGTGGTAAGTGCTATTACCGTGGGTATATCAGCCATTGCATGGGCCATGATTAAAGAACCTGTAGATACATTTACCATGAACCCTGTGCTGAAAGAGCAACAAGACGAAGAAGCATAAGCGCATTGCCCGTTGGCAGGTTCTGACTTTTTCAAAACAACTGTATATTCTTTTATGACAAAGGCCCTGGGTGCAAATCCGGGGCTTTTGTGTAACAAAAAGTCAAGGCTTCGTGGAATTCCCGACAATGCTTCGTTCGCTTCGCTAAAAAATTTGAGGTCT
>SLOR01000272.1 GCA_007132395.1 Bacteroidales bacterium | reverse complement strand
ATGGTCCGGTAGTTCAGTTGGTTAGAACGCCTGCCTGTCACGCAGGAGGTCGCGAGTTCGAGTCTCGTCCGGATCGCATTGAAGCCCAAGCACTTACAGGTGTTTGGGCTTTTTTGTTTTGTAAGGTTTGTGAATATAGGGTAACGATAGGGTAACTTAGTAGAACTTAACCCTCTATTTTGGTATGTTTTAAACATGACCTCTGCAATCACTGGAAGCATTATTCTTTTCACTGTTTTTTACTTGAACTCTGGTGTCACCTTAACTTCTGTAGCATTCTCCTGCGGTCCGATATCATTTTTCTTTCTACTATCTAAAAGAGAAATTGAAGAAAATGATTTAGAAATTAGAGCTGGTGATTGGATACAAAGGGTAATCATGGGTACTGTTATCGGAATTATCTACACTTCTGGTGTTATTCTAATTGTAAGCATCATTCCATTTATGTTTTCGATCGATTGGATGATGAATAAATATTTCTTCATACTAATCATAATTGCCCATTTTTTTCTACCTGCCTATAAACATAGTAAGTACATCTTTCAAAAATCCAATTCCGATTAAGTTCCATTCGTCAAGGTATGACATGGTTTTTCATGTTCATTCTCAGTAAAACTTCTATTTCAAGGATCTTAAGCCACTCAGGCTCTTTTATAAACTCAATCCAAAGCAGATCAATCTCATACTGGGTAAGTGTTCCCCGGATATAAGCATCAATCCGTTTCATCATATCAATTATCCTTTCCTCATTCATATAGCCAGATGTTTAAATTAGAGTGTTGCAATTGTCAATCACAGCACCCATAATTCAAATTGAAAAGCGTGCTCAATCTCTCCCCAATGTTTTTACGTGTTCTTATGTATGAACCGGAAATCGGGATTTCCTTACACTTTTTTTTGAAACTTTTCAGGGGTGCCATCAGGCTGTCAGCCCATTGTGTTAGCATTAATTATCTCCGAACCAAATTTCATTTTATGAATGCAGATAATTACCCACCATTAAATGTTCTCAGTGTTGTAAAGGGATTTGATCGCGCCGGTCTGCAGCACCACATTACACCGTACCGAATACAGAATGAAAGGGGTGAGTCTCTTAATGTGAAGGAAGTTCGACAGGTTACCCAGCACATGGTAGGTGGTAAACTGCAATACAGATATACAGTAAGAACAGAACAGGACTTTTATCTGTACATCTTTTTTGATGCTCACACTTTTACGTGGAGACTTATCCGGGAGGTACGGGATGGAGTCGTTACAATTGAATATGAGGGAGTGAAATATCATTGAGTTGATTTCTGTCTTCTTAATTGTTAGCTCAAATTTATTACATTCATTGACTACCAAAAATCAAATTCATACAGCTACATGACCATTTCGGAGTACGTTAAGAACATTAACAAACGGTACAAAACGGGAATTTCAAGGGAGCATGCCTATCGTGGCGACTTGCAGAACCTGCTGGAAGGAATGCTGAAAAACGTGCTGGTTACAAATGAACCGGCACGGATTGCATGCGGTGCACCGGACTTTATCCTAACTCACAAAGATATTCCGGTCGGCTACATGGAGGCGAAGGATATCGGTGAACCGCTGACCGGGACCAAACACAAAGAGCAGTTTAACCGGTATAAAGAATCTTTGCCCAACCTGATCTTTACCGACTATCTCGACTTTCATTTTTACCGGGATGAGGAGTTTGTTACCTCCGTCCGGATTGCTGAATTGGCCGGAGATTCTATCCGATCTGTTGAGGATGCTGAGGATAAATTCCGGCAGATGATCAACGATTTTGCAACGCACTCCTTACAGACCATTAAATCGGCATCGAAGCTGTCAAAGATGATGGCAGGGAAGGCGCGGCTGCTTTCTACCATTATTGAGAATGCCCTGAATGCCGATGAGGGAGGTGGAAACAACTCTGCCAATACGACTCTTCGAGAACAGCTTACCGCTTTTCAAAACGTGCTGATACACGATATTGACGCTAAAGAGTTTGCTGATATTTATGCTCAGACGATTGCATACGGAATGTTTGCCGCACGGCTGCATGACCATGAACTTGAAACCTTCTCCCGGCAGGAAGCGGCCCGGCTGATTCCGAAAACCAACCCGTTTCTGCGAAAGCTGTTCCAGTACATTGCTGGGTACGACCTGGACGAGCGGATCGATTGGGTGGTGGATGCACTGGCCGATATCTTCCGGGCTACGGATGTGAACGCCCTGCTCACTAATTTTGGAAAGTCCACCCAGCAGACTGATCCCATTATTCATTTCTATGAAACCTTCCTTGCAGAATTTGACCCAAAGCTGAGGAAAAGCCGTGGAGTATGGTACACTCCCGAACCGGTGGTGAATTTCATTGTCCGTGCGGTGGATGATATTCTGAAGGATGAGTTTGGCCTGAAAGATGGCCTGGCCGATACCTCCAAAACGAAAGTGAAGGTAAAAGTACCTACGCTTGACGGACATGGGAAGAACAAGACTGTTGAAGAAGAACGGGAAGTCCACAAAGTACAGATCTTAGACCCGGCTGCCGGAACCGGTACGTTTTTGGCTGAAGTGATCAAGCAAATACATGGAAAATTTGAAGGTCAGCAGGGCATCTGGCCCGACTACGTAGAGAACCATTTGATTCCCCGTCTGAACGGGTTTGAGATTTTGATGGCCAGCTATGCGATGGCCCATCTTAAACTGGACCTGCTGCTGAAAGAGACCGGCTACGACCGGGAAGGCGACCAGCGATTCCGGGTCTACCTGACCAACTCCCTCGAAGAGCACCACCCCGACACCGGCACTCTTTTTGCCGGATGGCTGAGCAACGAAGCAAACGAAGCGAACCACATCAAACGCGATACGCCGGTGATGGTTGTTTTGGGGAATCCGCCTTATTCTGGTGAAAGCTCAAATAAAGGAAAGTGGATAATGGATTTGATGGAGGATTATAAAAAAGAGCCGGGTGGTAAAGAAAAATTAAAAGAACGAAATCCCAAATTCATAAACGATGATTATGTAAAATTTATGAGGTTTGCTCAGTACTTTATTGAAAAAAATGGAGAGGGAATTTTAGCATTTATTAATCCACATGGTTTTTTAGATAACCCTACTTTTAGAGGTGTAAGGTGGAATTTATTAGATAAATATGATGAAATCTATACAATAGATCTTCATGGAAATGCTAAAAAGAAAGAAAAAGCACCAGATGGTTCTGTTGATGAAAATGTATTTGATATTGAACAAGGAGTTTCAATTAACATTTTGATAAAATCAAATAAGGATAGACGTGATGAACTCGCAACTGTTTATCATTTTGATTTATATGGAAAGAGACATTGGAAATATGATTATTTGACTAATAAATCGATCGAAAGTATAGATTTTAAAGAGGTTAATTATAAATCACCAAATTATTTCTTTGTTCCGAAGGATTACTCTGGTATAGAAAAATATGAATCAGGGTTCCACATCAAAGAATTGTTTAGAACTGGATCTTTAGGAATACAAACTCACCGAGATAAGTTTGTCATTGATATAAGTAGACCTCAACTCCGTCAGAGAATTGAAGCTTTTTTAGATGAAAACGCAGATATTAGCAAAATTATAGAAGATTACAATGTTAAAGAAAGTAATCACTTTGTATTTAATGAGATTAGAAAAAAAACTTTTGACTCTGAAAAAATCACCCTTATTGACTATAGACCATTTGATATAAGGTTTACCTATTATGACGGTGATTTAATTGATAGGGAAAGAAGTACTGTTATGGATCACTTGAGAAAACATGATAATATTTCACTTATAACATCAAAACACTTAAGCACTTTTGATTATCAACATTCTTTTGTGTCAAAATTTATTTCAGAATCGTGCCTAATCTCTACACAAACTAAGGAACAGGGATATTGCTTTCCGTTATATATTTATCCAGAGACGTCTGAACAGCATAACCTCGACGGCACCCTCGAACGCAAGCCCAACCTCGATCCCAAAATCGTCAAACAAATAGCGGACGGGCTTGGGTTGAAATTTGTGCCAGAACCCTCCTCCGCTGAAGCTTCGGAGGGCAAGGAAACATTCGCCCCGATCGACCTGCTCGATTACATCTACGCTGTCCTCCATTCCCCCGCCTACCGCGAGACCTACAAAGAGTTTCTGAAAATCGACTTTCCACGCGTTCCTTATCCGGATGATCAGGAGCAGTTCTGGAAGTTGGTGGAGCTGGGCGGTGAGTTGCGGCAGATTCACCTGATAGAGCACCCGGTGGTGAACAACTTCATCACCACGTATCCCAAAGCGGGAAGTAACAAAATTACCAATCGCCTAACCAAAAATGACCCCGGTTTTATTCCTTACGAGAAAGATCATGAAAACCACATCACCCCGGACGATCACCTCTACCCCGGCGAAAAACTGGGCAAAGTGCAGATCAACGATGAGCAGTATTTCGGTAACGTACCCTTGAAAGCCTGGGAGTTCTACATCGGCGGCTACCAACCGGCCGAGAAATGGCTCAAAGACCGCCGCGACCGCACTCTAAGCATGGAAGAGGTTCAGCACTACCAGAAGATAATTGTTGCGCTGATGGAGACGGATAGGTTGATGAGAGAGATTGATGGGGTTTTACGATTTTAATTAAATCATTGTACTCATTTGTTTTATAATATCGATTATATTGAAACTGTCCAACAACACCAAACATAGTCAAATGAGTCAGTCAACCGATCCATAAAGAAATGGTCGCACACTTATTACAACCAGCTCTCTATTAATCATCTATATGTTGGCTTGTGGAAGCTTTAAGGATTTACCCCCCTATTTTTCAAACTCTGAAATACGGTTTTTTGAGCATAATTTGATTTAATGCTTTGAAATATTCCTATTTATTCTATTTTGGTGGGAATATTATAACTAACTTGAAAAAATGACAACAACATTAAGTTTTGCAACAAGAGATTGTGTTGTAATTGGATGCGATAGTTTGGCCACATCATCGAGGCCAATGATTGACCCGTTTGAATTATTGGATAGATTTATAGAAGTCGATAAAAAGGGTGATTTAGAATTAAAAAAGGGAAAGGATGGCAAAGTAATTTTTAAGCAACTTTCTGATTTAAGCACTTTAATAGAAGATCTTCCGTACAATCAGCAAACCAATGTTACCAAAATCTACAATATCCAGGGTTGTAAAGTTGGGGTATTATTTGCTGGGATTGCATCTATTGGGGAAATGAGCGTTAAAAATATCATAGATGATTTTACAGATGAACCTGAAGTTGAAAAGTATATCAAGTCAAGCGTTACTGTTAAAGGTATTACAAATAAGTTAGCAGACTACATCAAAAAGATCTATGACATCAGTTTTAAGGGATGGGATTATAAACCAGTAATGGAAATTATCACCTCTGGATATTCTGACAAGCATAATAAACCTGAGATTTTTAAAACTATATTTTCGAGTTCAGGTGTTAGTATAGAACAAAGTTGCAAAAGAGGTGAGCATAAAATCGTTTTTGGAGGTCAATACGATATTATAGAAAGAATCGTTTTAGGTATAGATTTCAGCACATTCAATAGGTACACTTCTTTAATTGATAAAATATTAAGCACTTATCATTCATCAATCGAAAAAGAAATGGCCGCTCAAGGCGCTGCCTTTAAAGTTCCTAAACCAAACGACTTTAACGAAGTACAAGAGGTATTAAAGGAACGCTTTTGGTCTGGAGTTGGTTTTCCATTAGCAAACTTCTCAGAACAAGCTGCAATTGATTTTGTTGAATTTTTAGTGCAAGTTATGATAAAGTCGCAACAGTTTAGCTCAAAGTTACCAACAGTGGGCGGTGATATCCACATGGCTATCATTACTAAGTCAGGTGGATTCAGGTGGTTGTCCAAAGAAGAATATAAATTTCAAGGAAATGGGGTGAGCAAACATGAAAAAGAATAAAGATAGAATCAAAACAATTAAAGAAATACTCAACCACAAACAATCAAAGGAGATTCAAAGGAAAAGTACGTTTGAGAAACAAAGCTCATTACACTTTGAGGATTCTGGACTATACAAGAGAGAGAAGGATAACAATCCTAAAGGGAAACAAGAATTTGCCAATTTAATTAAGTTCTGAGAAGTTAGATAATGATTCGATTTTTTCCTTTCCTGTTTAGAATATCTATCAAGTGAAGAAATTTATGTAATAATCATACTATTCTGCTGCTGAAATAGGT
>SLOR01000351.1 GCA_007132395.1 Bacteroidales bacterium | reverse complement strand
TCTTTTACGTACATCCACTGGCTGTTGCGCAGGTTTTGTGTGTTACTGCCACCTGTAAAGTAGCTTTGCTGCCCGTCAGCTTCCTCAAAAGGTTCTGTGAAGAAGTTTTGACTTTCCTCCCGCGTGTAATAGCCGTTATGGGAAATTAAGGCCTCCTCTTGCATTTCAGCTGTGATGATGGGGTAGGGGCTTTTTACGGCGCTGAGCAGGGAGTCGAAGGGCAGGCTGTAAAGGCTGAATTCCTGCGACTCATGGATTCTCCGGGATTTATTGATAAGCTCCCTCTGGCTTGGTGGAATCTCATCGCAATCGTCGCGCACCACCAAAAGGAAGTTTTTGGAAGAATCCAGCATGGGTAAGAGGGCGGGGGTTCTGTAGGCCTCCGATAAAAGTTGAAGATTATCCAGGGTTTGTGAAATGGATGTGCGGCTAAGCATAACCCCCATGGTGGGCAGGCCCGTTTTCCACGAAACGATGTAGGTGGAACGGGTAATGCCACATCTGGCATCTACCCAGGTATTTTCCGAACCCACGTGGAAATAGGGGATGGGGATGGTGGCCTGGTATTGGCTGTTGTCAACCAGTTGCACCCACTGGTTTTCTTCCGTTTCATTGTGGCGGTCACTCAGCGCGGGAATGGTGTTGTTCACATATTTCGACCAGAAACTCACATTCAGGTAGGCATCGTACATAAGTAAAGAAACCGATACTCCAAGGATTGCTTTCCAAAGGTTACTATGTATGCCGGTTTTCCGCAAATGCCAGATATGGTAAAAAATGAAAATATTCATTACATAAAAGAACAGCCAGGAAAAACGGGCAATGCCGCGCATCTGCTTCAAGGGGCCGATATAATGCACGAGGTGTTTCAAATCTCCAATGATAAACGGCAACCCAAAGGAATACAGCAGCATGACCAGTGAGGCCCAGAAGAAGATATTCAGCATGGGGTGGTTGGCGGGATTAGCGATGGCAGTGTATCTTTTTCTGAAGAGATTTTTGAAAAACAAAACCACCATCAGCAGGAAACCCGCAGAGGCCACCAGGCCCACCCAAGCAATCCCTTCCCAGTTGACGTACCGGAAGTTGGAGAACTGATACAGGAACTGCGCGTAAGGCTTTCCAAGGGGTAGGAATACACTCTCGGGGTAGGCACGAAAGTAAAGGAAGCCCCAGGGGTAAGCAGTTCGGTCGGAAATGGTATCTGTTAGCAAGGTAACTACCAGGAACAGCAAGAAGGGAATGATAAACTGCAATGCCAGATGGTAATAGTTTTCCTTTTTTCGGAAACTTCCCCCGGAAAAGGCAAAGGTGTAAATCCAGTATAATAGAATGATGGAGGCATGAAACCCCAGCATGTATATGTGGGTTCCCAAAGCCCACAACACGAAAAGGCCGATAATGGTACTTATGAGGTAACGGTTTTTCTGATGGAATTTTGCCATCAGGTAGAGCATGGCGGGGATGGCAAAAACATAGGAAAGCGAAAAATGACCCGGCATCCTGGCAAGCTGCGGCGACAAAAATGTTATCCCTATGCTTATTAGTAAACTATAGGCTACAGGCAGGTTGAAATGGATGAGCAAAAGGTATAGAAACACTGCCCCCAGCACCACCGACAGCAGCATGGCCAGGTTCATTATCCCTACGGTTTTATCGCTGATGTCCACGATGTGGGTATTAATGAATTTTAGAATGAAGCTTATGGAGGGCTGGTTACCCGTAAAAAAGACATGCTCTCCATGGGGGTAATTCATGGACTGGGAGTGAAAGTAAGTGGTGTCATACTTTAGAAAATACACCGTGTTATAATAGTCCTTCAGCCCGTCACCATCGGCGGCAAAAAAGGTGTCATTGAGCCTGGAGAGTGGAGCGGAATAGAAGAACAGTAAGATAAGGCTACTGATGAGGAAGGTGCCGGTAAGGCCGATGAGTTTGGTTTTCATGTTGATGGCGTCTCTTTAAGGCTGGCGTATGCTTTTGTCGTACAGGTAGATTCAGGGCTGGTTCTGCTTTTGCTCCATGAAATCTGCAAAATAAAGTGGCCGTTTTTTCGATTCCATGTGTATCCTGCCGATGTATTCACCTATAATTCCCAAAACCACCAGCTGCACCGATCCCATCAGGATTACCATTACCAGGGTGGTGCCAAACCCGCTGAAAGAATAATCGGGGTTGTTAAGGAATTCGAAGACAAAATATATCCCAAGCAGGATGGCCAAAAAAGCTGTAATTATTCCAAAGTAGCTGGCAATGCGCAAGGGCTTTATGGAAAAGGAAATGATGGAGTCGATGGCCAGTGAAATCAACTTTCGCACATTGTATTTTGTTTCCCCGGCAAATCGCCTGGGGGCTTCAAACTCAATAAGGGCATGGTTTTTAATCCCCATCCAGTTGATGAGCCCGCGAAACAAGCGTTTTTGCTCACGCATCCCCTTGAGCACTTCAATGTATTTTTTGTCGATAAGCCTGAAGTCGGGCATGTTGGCAGGAATTTTATCGTCCGACAAAAAGTTGATGAGCCGATAAAAAACCTTATTCATGAATTTGCTTCCCAACCCCTGGTCCATATTGGCTTTGCGCAGGGTGAGCACCAAATCATAGCCGTTTTGCCAGTGCTGCAGCATTTGGGGGATGAGTTGCGGGGGGTGTTGCAGGTCGGCATCCATAAATATGACACACTCGCCACGGGCATGATCCATGCCGGCAGTCATGGCTATTTCGTGTCCGAAATTCTTACCCAGGTTCACTATTTTAACACGCAGGTCTTTCAGCATCAGCTCACTTAGCAGGGTAAGGGAGTTATCGGTGCTGCCATCATTTACAAATAAAAACTCATAGGAGAAGGGTGTTTTGGCAAGGCTGTGCGTTAGTGCCTTGTAAAGCTCGGGCAGGCTCTTTTCTTCATTGTAAACCGAAATGACTATGCTAACCTCTTTCTTTTGTTCCATGGGTGGTGATGTGTTGAAGATATGGATATCAACAGTAACATTCTTTTATGTTCAGCATTCAAATGTATTTGAAATTTGCATAACGGACAATTAAATTTTTGGCCATTTGCTTGTGATTGAAAAAGAATGCCTTTTGGGGTGAGCCTGTTATAAGCAACCGTTAAGTTTGAATAAAGCGGATTAGTGGCAAGATTACGAATGGCCTTAGCCTGTTATTAGCCAAAAACTACCTCCAGGGTTGGCAGGGATTTTATTTCTTTAAAACCATCCAGGTGTAAACGATAATAGTCGATGGTTTTATGCAGCAATATTTTTCGCAAGGCGGCAGAGATTTTTATATGTGGATTTTCTCCCGGCTGTATACCGGTAAGATGGTACAACAGATAACTCTCCTCCTTTCCCAGGCAGTGGCTGGCATTGTCAATGCTGGATTGGTAAAGTCCTTCGGTCAAACTGAAAAAACAGTATTGCTCCGAATAGTTTTTCCCCGGGAAAAAGCCCAGGTACCTGCTAAGTTGCAGCAGGAATACAATATGGAAAGTGGCCAGATTTTCCTGCTCTTGCTCCAGGGTCAGCACGGCCTGATGGATGAATCGGAATGCTTCGGGCTGTGGCTCCTGATGCCTGAAGGTATGGGAAAGTATTTCGCACAGAAAGATGGCAAGAGATGTTTTGCGGATGTCGGTTTGAATGCCAGGGGTGGGGTGGGGGCAACGCAGTTCTTTTATCCTTTGCAAACCCGATTTTTCTTTGTGGTAAGCCACCATCTCCACCAGGGTAAAGGGTTGAAAATGGCTGGCCCTGAAACGCGACTTGCTTTTCCGTACTCCCTGTACCAGGTAGGATTGCATCCCCAGTTTTGGGGTCAGGATGCGGACAACCAGACTGGTGTCACCATACTTTAAACTATGCAATACAATACCTTCTGTGGTGTGCAGCATTGGGTTGTTTTATTACTTCAGAAACAGGATTTTGCTTACCATGGTTTCATTCCCTTCCCGGTCGGTAGAAAATACAAGATACACCCCGGATGATGGTCTGCGGCCATTGATATCGCGGCCATTCCATACCATCTGCCCTCCTTCGGCAAAGGTATCATAAATCAGATTTCCGCTGATATCGGTAACTTTCACCCGGGCATTGGTTACTAGGCCTTTCACGGCAATATATCCGTTGTAGCCCGGCCTTACGGGGTTGGGGAAGGCATATACATCTGTATGCTGCCTGCCACCCGCTGTGGCAAATCCGCGATAGGAAACCAGCCCCTGATCGGTGGCAAAAAACACTTCCCCACTTGCCGGATCCACCGAAATATCGAGGATATTGTTGGAAGGGAGGGGGCTGTTGGATTTGTCGAAATGCAGAAGTGTTTCCCTGCCATCCGCTGATTGCAGAAAAGCTCCGGAGCTTTGGGTGCCAAACCACTTTTTGTTGGCGCCATCCACAAAAATGGCATTGATGGTTTCGCTTTCAAAAAGCCGACCGGCAAAGCCATCCTGCATAACAATGATGTTTTGTGCATCAAAGTTCTGGCTGCGGAACACCTGCTGGGGGGCGTAAAAGACCACTACCCCTGCATTGGTACCCACCCATATATAACCGTCATTATCTCTTGCAAGACTTGTAACACGGGTGCTGGGCAGTGAGCCGTTGCCTTCGCGGGTGTTGAGCTTGCGTATGTCAAAATCCACGTTATTGTCAAGATTGCTTTCTTTGAAAACTATTATGCCGCCTCCCCGTGGCATGGCCACCCATTTCTGGTCGAGGTTGTCGACCACCACATGGCCAAGGGTTTCGTTGCCGCTTACATTGCCATTGTGCGGAAAGGATAGCCAATTGCCATTGTTTTTTCTCACGGATAGAAAATGGGCAGCATCCGAATTGCTTACCCACAGGTTGCCCCGGCTGTCGAAGGCTGAGCCTCCCACCCTGATGATATCCTGTGCTCCACTTCGCTTCCGGAGCGTGCTGTTATCTTCATTGTAGAGCATTATCAGGCCTTCGCTAAGGTCAAATTCTGCTATTCCGCCGCTCCATGCTGAGGCCCATACCCTGTGGGGGTTTTGCGGGTCGGGGGTTACCTGGTGGAAATCTCTGACTTCATCAATTGAGGGGAACTGCCATCGGTTGTAAACATCCCATTTGCCCTCATGGAAGAGAAAAACTCCCAGGTCATTCCATGTATTCTGCCATCCGCCAAGGATTGAGCCGGGTGCTACCCAAAGGGTGTTGCCGTTATGTGCCAGCCCAAAGGCGTCGGCGCGGGGCGGTCCTTGAAGGTTTATCCTGCCAAAGGCCTGCCCGGGCACTTTGCGTATCAGGCCCAGGTTACGATCTCCCACCCAGAGGATTCCCTCCTTGTCTACCATTGCATCCAGGGCCAAAACCCGCGTGTCAAAGTACCAGAAGTGTTCTTCCTGCAATTGAAGCCCGGCATCAAAAGTAAACAGACCTGCAGTTGAACTTACCGTAAGAAAACCATTGTACGACTGGATGTTGGCTTTGGGTGGATAGAAGTCATGGATGGTTTGCGGCATGAAAGCCTCCCAGCCTTCCTCTTTCAGTACAAACAGGGTGTCGGCCTCAGGAGTGCTGAGGTTTGCCAATAGCTGGCCCTCATGTACCAATACTTTGTTGTATTTGCCGGAGGGAAAGGGGATTCCTTCTGTCAGGTTCCAATACCGGTAGTCTGCCAGGTTGGGGGCGTCGACGCTGGCACGCAATAAACCCGCTTCGGTAGCTGCATAAAAGTAGTTTTGGTGCCGGGTGAGTTCAAACACATTGAGCATACTGCCATCGGGTCCGGGAAACCAGGTGTCCAGGATTACGAAATTCTGCAGATCCAAAATGGCAATGCCAAATCCACAGGACAGGTAGGCATTGTTGTCGGAGAAATGGATATTGTTGATGCTTTTCGAGCCCAGGATGTTGGCTTGCAAAATATCGGGGATGGTGAAAATTTGGCCGTTTTTTAAAATGTCAATATTTCCATTTTGATAGCCCACTAACAGTAAGCCTGTATTCGTGGAATATTTGATGATGGAAATTCCAAAATCTGATAAACCATCTACCTTGTCAATTTTTCTAATGCTGCTGAAATCCTTGTCGTATTCGAGTATTCCATAGGGAGTGGCAGCGTATATGATGTTGTCTTTTTCGGCAAGTGATATTACGGTGCTGTTGGGCAGGTGGTGTCGCCAGGCTCCAATGGCAATTTCCTGCCCCCAGGCAGGGAAAAGCAGCATGGAGGCAATCCCACAAAAGATAACATGGATAAACTTCAGG
>SLOR01000280.1 GCA_007132395.1 Bacteroidales bacterium | reverse complement strand
TATCATCATCAGGCAGGTTTTAGATACAAAGCAGGCACAGACAGCCTAAAAGGTCACAGCGCATATTTTATCCTTGAAAATCTGAACGGACATTTTAACCGTGCTGAGGTTTCTTATGGTACCTCATTAACAAACAGATTTTCTCAAGTTTCCTTTTCCAGAGATTTCTATTCTCCTCTTACCTTGTGGTCTTACGGGCTAGGCTACAAAAATGCAGCAAACCAAACAGAGTTTATTCCCGTTCGGCATAACGGACGAGAAAGAATAGATTTAAAATACAATACGTATGATGCATGGATAAGCCGTTCCCTGGCATTAGACCGCGTTAACCCGGGGCTAAAACCCCACCAACGGCTTGTTGTAAATATGGGTATTACAAGTAAAAACTATTTCAACAATACTGAATTTATTAATGATTCGATACGACTTTTTTACAATGAAAACCTGTTGCTTGCAGGTATTGGCTATAGTTCGAGAGAGTATTACCGCGACACCTATATTTATGGCTTTGGAGAATATGAAGATGTAAAAGAAGGATTTTTGGTGGCATTGGTTGGAGGAAGAGACCTGGGAAGTAGCCCATTTCATTCTTATGGAGCCATTAATATTTCATCAGCCAAACACTTTACCCAATTGGGACATTTTTCAGCTGCACTACACCTGGGTGGTTATATACATAGTAAAAAACTGCATCATGGTGTATTTGATCTGGGCTTCTCTTGGTTTGGAGATAGTTACAACTTAGGGCAATACAAGATAAGGCATTTTGTTTATGCTGGATACCTGAAAGGAATAAGAAGACAAACTGGCGAGTTTATATCATTATCCGGTGAGTACGGACTTTATGGCTACGATAATCCGCAAGTACTGGGAACCCAAAAGGCATTTATTAACCTTGAGAATGTATGCTATTTACCACAAAGCCTATGGGGCTTCCAGCTGGGAGTGCTGGCTTATGCAGGCATGGGACTTATTGGCGATAATAGCACCACGTTACTGCAAACCAATGTTTACCAGGTTTATGGTTTAGGCTTTATCATAAAAAACCAATACCTGCAAATGGGCCCTGTAAGAATATCTTTTGGCTTTTACCCTCGCGTAGGTGATGTAAGTCAACCCTTTTTAAAATTTAACCCCATTAAAAGCTACAATCTTCGTTTTCGCGATTTGCAGTTTTCCCGCCCTGAACTGCCTCAATTCAGGTAATTTAATACAGGTTGGGGTTGTTTTAACAAACACTACTAAATCTATCACTATGTGCCAACACTAACCCACACCCTTAGCTTCTGATTTTCTGATATTTATACAAGATAATGAAATTTTCTTGCATTTTTTTTAAAAAAAACTTGCATAATTCAAATCACTACATTAGATTTGCAGTGTCTTAGTTTTGTAATACAGTAGTCACTTAATAAACGCAAGAACAATGATAAGCATTAAAAACCTAAATTTTGGTTACAAAAAGAACCAACTGCTGTTCCGGGATTTGAACCTGGATTTACACGCAGGAAACATTTACGGGCTTTTTGGCATGAACGGTGCCGGCAAAACCACCCTGCTGAAACATATGGCCGGGCTGCTTTTCCCTAAAACCGGAGAATGCAGGATTTTCGAAAAAGACGTAAAAGAAAGACTTCCTGAAGTGATGGCCAATATTTATGTCATCCCCGAGGAGTTTGTATTGCCTCCCGTGAGTATTCAAACCTTTGTTGATTTGCATGCTCCATTCTATCCCCGCTTTGAGTACAGCCTTTTTGACAAATACATCAAAGAGTTTGAAGTAAACAATAATGGCAAGAGGTTAACCACTTACTCTTACGGGCAAAAGAAGAAGATTCTCATAGCTTTTGGTTTGGCCACACAAACCAACGTGTTGCTGATGGATGAACCAACCAACGGCCTCGACATCCCATCCAAGAGCCAGTTTCGCCGCATCATGGCCTCCGTTGCCAATGAAGACCAGTGCATCGTAATTTCCACCCACCAGGTGCGCGATTTGGCCAGTATAATTGATAATGTAATTGTACTGGAAAACGGAAGCATCATTTTTAACCACAGCACCATGGATATTGCTAACAGCCTGAGCTTTGGAAAAATAAAGGACGAACAAACCGAAAATATCCTTTATGCCGAAGAAGTGCTGGGGGGTAAAGCTGCCATCCGCAAATACAGCGGACACGACACAGCCATTGACCTTGAGCTGCTTTTCAATGGTGTGATAAAAAATTCAGAAGTTATTAACCAGGTAATAAAAGGATAGAACCATGGAAAAAATAAATCAATTTTCGCTGCAACGTTTTCTGCTCTTGATGAAGCGTCATTCGCTGATGAATGCAAAAACCTGGCTCATTGGCCTGGGAGGCATCAGTGGTGTGCTTATAGTTGTATCTCTTATTCAGGCATATACCGCAGGTTCCTTTAACGTAGAGGCCCTGTCAAAATTCGGAATTATGTTAATCTTCTTCGGAGGGTTATTGATAACCTCCATGGCATACAACGAAATACACACCCCGGCCAAGAGTCAGTTTTACCTGATATTACCCGCCACCACCTCGGAAAAGTTATTCTCCCACTGGCTACTCACCTCCATAGTTTACATAATTGTTGCCTATGCTATACTCAGCCTGGTGCTGGGAATCGCCTCCCTGTTATCGGCCTTATTTTTTGGTGCGCAAATGGAGTTCTTTAATCCTTTTGCCAACGAAAATTTTATGGAAATGGCACGATATGTAGTAATTCACAGTGTATTTTTCCTGGGGGCATTGTACTTCAGAAAAAACAACCTTCTGAAAACACTACTTACTCTTTTTGTGGTAATAATGGCGCTTTCCTTGTTCGGCAGTTTTGTTGCATGGCTGGTAATCGGTTCCGGCGACTTTGGCGGCAATCTTTCCCAGGATGACCTGAACCCTTCAACCTTCAGATTTTTAACAGAAACCCTCCCCCTGCTTGCCAGGATAGCCTTCTGGGGGCTTATGGCACCCTTCTTCCTGCTCGTTAGCTATTTCAAACTTAAAGAAAGAGAGGTATAAGATGGAATTTATAGAAAACCAACCCATTTATGTGCAAATAGCAGATAATTTTTGTGAAAACATACTGCTGCAAAAATGGAAACCCAATCAAAGGATTCCATCGGTAAGGGAAATTGCCGTTACCATGGAAGTAAACCCAAACACTGCCATGCGTGCCTTTATTTACCTTCAGGAAAAAGATATCATTTTCAACAAAAGGGGTATCGGTTATTTTGTAGCAGAGGAAGGATATGAAAAAGCCCTTGAGCTAAAACGTGCAGAATTCATTGAAAAGGATCTGCCCATCGTGATGAAAACCATGAGGCTGCTTGACATCAGCTGCCAGGAAATGGAAGCATTATATAAAGAAACCAATTAACCCGTTTTAAAAACAGGGGAAGGCGTTGAAGATAAATCTCCGGTTTTTGGAAAATTCAACTTCTGAAACTCCTTTCCTTTCAAATGATATAATTATGAAAAAGAGCAATATATTACTTCTGGCCCTGCTGATTGTTACCCTGCTGGTTATCGTGGCAGGAGTCATATTTATGAAAATACAATTCAACGTAAGCGTTTTGCAGGGTGAAGGCCCACAGAAAGAAGCAAGCCGTGAGGTGGCTGACTTCAGCAAAATAAAGATCAACGGCAAATACAATGTGTATTTTACTCAGGATAGCATTACCAGCCTTGTACTCACTGCCGACGAAAACCTGCATGAGTTCATCCGCACCGATGTAAGAAACGATGAACTGATCATTGAAGCAACCCAGGCCATCCGCTCTCGTAACGAAATGCAGATTATGCTTAGCGGCCCCTATTTAAACAGAGTAGAGGCCATGGCCGCGGCAGGCTTTTACACACAAAACCAGTTGAATGCCGACAAATTGGAAATCCATGCCATTGCCAGTGCCATCATGGAAATACACGGCATTTTTGAAACCCTTATTGTGCGTCAAAGCGCCGGATCGAGGATTCAACTGGAAGGGAAAACTGAAACCCTGGATGTTCAATCCAATGCAGGAGGAACGGTTGATGCTTTTAACCTGGAAAGTGAAGTTGCAAGGGCTGAAGCCAATGCAGGAGCAAGCGTAAATGTAAATGCGCGCCAGCTCACAGCAAGAGCCAACGCAGGAGGTGTTGTAAACTATACCGGTAATCCGGTTATAACTGAAATGGAAACCAATGCAGGCGGACGTGTAAGGGCAAGACAGTAACCACAATGTTTTAAAGGCTCATTCCACAATTCCAAATCAGCCGGTGCATAAAAAGTGTACCGGCTGATTTTTTATGCGCTCACGCTGATCAATCCTGAAAATTCAGCATAATACTGCACTGCAAACAGGCTTATTTAGTAATTTTGCACCTAGTTATCTAACGCTGCTGAGTACAAATTTTAAACGACTTACTCCATTGAACAAATATAAGCACCTTTTCTTTGACCTCGATCGCACCCTTTGGGACTTTGACACCAACAACACCGAAACTTTCCGTGAGCTTTACGCACACTTTCAACTGGAAGCATTGGGCGTGGAAGAAGTAACGGCTTTTTATAAAAAATATCAGAAAATTAATCTTGCCCTGTGGGATGCCTACAAAAAGGCAGAAATCACAAAGAAAGATCTGAATTTTCAGCGCTTTTACCAAAGTCTGCTTTTGTATACTATTGACAATGCAGAACTGGCAACCCTTATGGGAGCATACTATGTAAAAGAAAGCCCGCTGAAAACCCACCTTTACCCGCATACCCTGGAAACCCTGGAAAAACTGCATCGCAAATACCAGATGCACATCATCACCAACGGTTTTGATGAAGTGCAATATATAAAAATGGAAAACAGCGGACTGATGCGGTTTTTTGATAAGATTATTACCTCCGAAGCTGCCGGATACAAAAAGCCTGACAAAAGGATTTTCGAGTACGCACTGCAGCAGGCCGGTGCCACTGTGCAGGAAAGTATTATCATTGGCGACGATCCGGAAGCAGATATATACGGCGCCTGCCTGGTGGGGATGGACCAGATTTGGGTAAAACACCTGCCTCTGAAGCCCGAACTAACCCGGGCAACCTACAGCGTAAATGAATTAAAGGAAATTACTGCGATTCTTTAGCTTTTTGGCATTCCTCAGCGGGCAAAAGAAGCCAGTAGACTTTCGCCTCCTCTTACCACATCACCTATATTAACATGAATCCGCGCATCGGTTGGGATAAAAACATCCACCCTTGATCCAAATTTGATAAAGCCCATCTCTCCACCTTGATTTGCCTGCTGACCCTCTTTGCTGTAGCAAACAATGCGTCGTGCCAGCGCACCTGCAATTTGTCTTATAAGCACAGGCCCATATTCAGGAGTATCAACCACAACGGTAGTACGTTCATTTTCTGTGGAAGACTTGGGATGCCATGCCACCAGGAATTTTCCCGGATGATACTTGTAGAAGCTCACGTTTCCCCCAACAGGATAACGATTTACATGCACATTTACCGGCGACATAAACACGGAGATCTGGATGCATTCCTTTTTCAGGTATTCCTCCTCCACTGTCTTTTCAATCACCACTACCTTGCCATCGGCAGGGCAAAGAATATCTTCCGGGTTTTGATTGATTTTTCTTCGCGGGTGACGAAAAAACTGCAATATTGTTAAAAACAACAAGCCTGTAATAGCGTAAACGATGTAATGAAAAATTGTTTGCTCAGGCCAGGCAGCATTAAGACCAATAACCACACCCAGCACAAACAAGCCGGTAAATAACAAACTCTTGTAACCTTCTTTATGAATTGTCATGATATTGAAAAACTATTAATTAATCCATCAAAATTAAACCACCTTATCCGGTGCACTGGAAGATTCCGAAAAAAAAATCAGGAAATAAGCAGCAGGTAAACAAAAACAAAGGGTGTGGCCATAACAAAGCCATCAAACCTGTCGAGGATTCCACCGTGTCCGGGCAATAAGGAACCACTGTCCTTGCAATTGATACTTCTTTTCAGCATCGACTCAAACAGGTCGCCATAGGTGCTTAAAACCACCACAATACATCCTATAATAAACCAGTTTAGCGGACTTAGGAAAGTAAAGAACTGACCCAGGATCCAGGCTGTAATCAGGCACAAAACACCTCCTCCACTGGTACCCTCCCAGGTTTTCTTGGGAGAAATTCGTTCAAAAAGTTTATGCCGGCCAATGGCTGTACCTACAACGTATGCCCCCGACTCATTCACCCATAAAAGGAAAAAGAATCCAAGAATCACAGAAT
>SLOR01000084.1 GCA_007132395.1 Bacteroidales bacterium | reverse complement strand
TTTGACTGGAAAATGAGTATAAGTCTGCTTTCAGGGCTTGCTGCCAAAGAAATTGTGGTAAGCACCATGGGTGTGTTGTACCAGGCCGACGAAAATGTGCAGGCACACAGCGCTTCTTTAACAGAAAAGCTTCAAACCCAAACCTATACCTACGGCCCAAGAGAGGGAAAAAAGGTATTTACCCCGCTGGTAGCACTTTCTTTCATGGTATTCGTGTTGCTGTATTTTCCCTGCATCGGTGTGTTGGCAGCGATAATCAAAGAATCGGGGCACTGGAAGTGGGGGGTATTTACCGTATTTTACACCACAGGTGTGGCATGGGTGGCGTCGTTCCTGGTTTTCCAGGTAGGTAGCCTGCTTGGCTTTTAATTAAAACTGCTTCTGCTATGATGCAATGGATTCTTACCGCCCTGATTGTTTTAGCTGCCCTTATTTATGTGGCTGTTAAGGTTTGGAAATACTTTTCTAAACCCAAAAAACAAGCTGACGATTGCCAGAGCTGCTCAAGCGATTGTGAAAGCTGTCCGCTATATAATGATGTGTTAAATCCGAGTGAAAAGAAAGCTTAGTCTAAGCGAAGATCAAGTTCGGGTTCATTAATTTCATAACAAACCAACTCGCAGGCCCGGTAGGTGGAAAGCTTTATTCTACCCCCATCTATTGCCATAATAGTGTCGTTGCCCCTCAAGTAAAAGGCCGTTGCAGAATAATGCTTCTCCACATCGACGGTAATGTAAGCACGCGCCACATTAAGCACCCTCTCATATACCACGATTCCTTCTTCCCAATTTCCTTCATACACCTTGAGCAGAACACTCTGGTTTTCGCTGTCTTTGGTAAGTAAGCATGTAATCACTCCGGTTTCGGGTTTGTCGGGATCACAATTATTATAATCTCCATCCGTACAATCCGAATACTTGTCTTTGCAACCTGATATTGCCAATGTGAAAACGAAAAGACAAACAGGTAAACACTTGAAAAGAAACTTCGCAAAGGTCATAAGCAGCAAAAGTTATAATCAGTTAATACTTACAAAACATTTTCCGCATTCAAAACATCGGTTACTACTCTGTGGATGTTAGCGTAAGACGGGTCTGAAACGTATGCTTGTGGTTTTAAACAAGGGGATATTATACTGCAACTGAATACTGAAGCGATGTGCAGGAATGGCAGTATTTCCGGTTTTGTAAAAGCGGTAACCACCATTTAGCGACCATGCCTTGTAACGATAAAACACATCCAGATCAGGAAACACTGCCCAACCCGAAGGAGGGTCCGCAGCGCTGCCTTTATAATCACCATAAGAATATAACAGCCCGGCTCCAAATTTAAAACCTGCCTCATGGTGGCCTGTCCTGAGGCCTGTTACCTTCCGCTGCGCACTCATTGCTAATACGGTTCTTTTTTCCCTGTATTGATACAACAGGCCCGGTGATTGCAAAACCAGAAGTTTTTTGCGCGAAAACCGTGAGGTCCGTGAAAACTTAAGGTGCATCCTGTATCTCGTTTCGGTAATGCCCACCTCTGTATGATACATCAGGTCGTTGCTGTTAAATTCAAGCCCTGTGTTTAAGGTAAGTTCAAGGATGTACAAGCCTGAAGGCTTTATTCCCTTAAAATCCTCTACCATATTTATGAGCGTCTGGTTTTGACTGTAATATGCCATTGCCAGTGCTGAACGGCGCTTGCGCGATGCTTTTGGTTCCTGATAGTCGTAGCCTGTGAGGAGTTCTGCCACATGAATATTTTGGCTTGCCACTGCCAGGGCAAGTGGAGAAAGCTCCTCTGCATTAAGAAATTCAAGATTGGCTCCGCTTTCTACCAGGTACCATACTGCTTGTGGGTTGCCGGCAAGGATGGCATAATTTACCGGAGTGTTCCCGTTATTATCAGCCATTTCCAAATCAGCCCCCAGTTCCAGCAACAATCCCATAACCTCTTCATGACCGTACCAGGCTGCAAGGTGCAGGGCTGTAGAACCATCGGAAGCCTTTTGATGGATGTCAACACCTTCATGTGCCAGAAAGTCAACCATGTAAAAACTCCCAAAAGCCGCTGCATACATAAGAGCAGTAACCCCGTAGCGAGTTTCACACTCCGAATCGGCTCCCATGTTGATGAGTCGCTGAGCCAGCACAACATTTTCGGTTTGGGCCACCAGCATCAAGGCAGTGAGGCCGCTTTTCGACTGGTGGTTTATATCTTCGGTCAGGGCAAGAAACCGGTATTTCAAAACGCTGTTGGAGGTTAAAAGCGCATAAAAAAGTGGTGTCAAACCATTGCCATCTGCCAGATTGGGGTCGGCTTCCTTATCAAGTAACAGATTTACCATCATAACATTTTCATTCATGATGGCATACATCAAGGCTGTTACCCCGTAATAATCTGCTGCATCGGGGCTGACTCCAAGCTCAAGCAAAGTTTCAGCAACAACGAACTCATCCTTGTAAACGGCATCCAGCAAATCCAGCTCAGTAATATCGCTTACATCGCGTCTTTGCGCCTCCGCTGGTAATGTAAAAAACATAATAAAACCCATTACCAGCAAAACCCTTAACGCATTGCCGTCTCTTTTCACTAAATATGCCATAACAGATTAATTACCTTTTATTAATTGAGCAAAAATGGTTATTTTTCACAAAATAAATTCATATAATTTTAAACGATTTTTTGAAGCATCATAAATTATGCCTGATATAGACCCCAAACAAATTCTATTACAATACTGGGGATTTTCATCTTTCCGTGCTCTGCAGGAAGATATTATCCTGTCGGTGCTCAAAGGGCAGGATACCCTGGCTTTACTTCCTACCGGGGGGGGCAAGTCCATTTGTTTCCAGGTACCTGCCCTGGTCCGCGAAGGAATTTGTATTGTGGTTTCTCCGCTCATCGCCCTGATGAAAGACCAGGTGGCCAACCTCAATAAAAGAGGAATCAAGGCAGTGGGTATTTATTCGGGGATGAGCCGCTCAGAAATAGATGTTGCAGTAGATAATTGTGTTTACGGAAATATAAAATTCCTTTACTTATCGCCCGAACGTCTTACCAGCGATCTTATCAGAACCCGAATTGCAAAGATGAAAGTAAACCTGGTGGCGGTAGATGAGGCCCATTGCATTTCGCAGTGGGGCTACGATTTCAGGCCTCCCTACCTGCAAATAGAAGAAATCAGGGAGATATTGCCCAAGGTTCCTTTTCTGGCCCTTACTGCCACAGCAACCCCGGAAGTTACCGAAGATATTTGCGATAAGCTGGGGATGAAAGAACCCTCGGTGTTTATCAAAAGCTTTGAACGCAAAAACCTGGTGTATGCCGTGCTGCATGAAGAAAACAAAATGGGACGTTTGCTCAAGATTTGCAACAAGGTAAAAGGAACGGGCATCGTATATGTGCGCAACAGGAGAAAAACCAAAGAGATTGCCGAATTCCTGTTCAAAAATCGTATAAGTGCCAATTATTATCATGCCGGACTGGATGCCAAAACCCGCGATGCCAGGCAGGAAGACTGGATAAAAGAAAAAACCCGGGTAATCGTTTCCACCAATGCTTTTGGCATGGGTATCGACAAACCTAACGTGCGTTTTGTAGTGCATATGGATTTGCCCGACAGCCCCGAGGCCTATTTTCAGGAAGCAGGAAGAGCCGGGCGGGACGAAAAAAAGGCTTATGCCGTTTTACTTTACAACAACTCCGACATTATTGACCTGGACCGTTTCTTCGAACTCTCCTTCCCTCCGCTCGACTTTATCAAAAAAGTATATAACGCCCTGGGCAATTACTTTCAGCTGGCAACAGGAAGCGGAAAGGATAAAAGCTTTGATTTTCAGCTGGCTGATTTCTGCAATCACTATCAACTGGATCGGTTTTCCACCTTCAGCGCGTTGAAGATACTGGAGAAAGAAGGGTATATTGCCCTGTCGGATGCCCTTCTGCACCCTTCGCGCCTGCTGCTGAAACTCAACAAGGAAGACCTTTACCGGTTTATGGTTGCCAACCCCTCTTATGATTTGTTTATGAAAGTAATACTGCGTTCTTACACCGGTTTATTTGCCGAATTTGCCCGGATTGACGAAAATGAAATCGCAGAAAGAACGCGTATACCGCTGCAGCAGGTAGGTAAAAACTTGCAGCGATTACAGCAGATGAATGTACTGGAATATACCCCGCGCAATAATAAACCTCAGCTCACCTTTGTTTCCGAAAGAACCGATACACAGTATCTGCGTATTTCGCCCGAGAACTACACCCTGAGAAAAAAGTTTGCCGGCCAGCGGGTGGAAGCTATTAAGCATTATGTGCAAGCACAAAACAAATGCAGAAGCATACTGTTACTTGAGTACTTCGGACAAAAAGAGGGTAAGCGCTGCGGAATCTGTGATGTATGCCTGGAAAGGAATAAACTGGAGTTGAGCCAGCTTGAGTTCGACAATATAATTGAGCAGATAAAACCCCTGCTAAAGAAATCGGAAATGAGCATACAAGCAATTATGGATAACCTTAACACATCTATCCGGGAAGAAAAAATCATTAAAGCCATTCAGTGGCTTATGGATAATGATAAAATCGGCACCAACCCTCAAAGCAACGCGCTCTTCTGGAAAGAAAAGGAGTCGTGATACTTGCCCAGGCACATATGAAATACTGTCGGGCAAATTAAACCATCAAGGTCAAACCTTTCGCCTTTTGCAGAATAATTAATAAATTTGAATCCAGGATAATTACCCTTGCGATTTATGGAAAAAAACGAATCTATCACTATTCTCTACGTTGAAGACCAGGACGAGGTAAGATTGTTTCTTTTCAGAATCCTTTCCCGACAATATTCTAATATTTTACTGGCCGAAAATGGAAAAATCGGACTGGAGTTGTATGAGCAACATAAGCCCGACATCGTAATCACCGATATTAAAATGCCCGTGATGGACGGCCTTACCATGGCCTCTACCATCAAGGAGTCTAACCCCTCGGCCAAAATCATCCTCACCACCGCCCACAGCGATATGGATTTTTTTATCCATAGCATCGATATAGGCATAAGCGAGTATATCCTCAAACCTATAGATCGAAAAAAACTCTTTAAGGCCATCGATAACTGCGTAAAGCAGGTAGAGGCAGAAAAAGAAATTCAGAAAGAACGCGACAAACTGCGCGAGACAAATGAAAAGCTTACCCAGCAGGAAAGAATACTCAGGGAGAATCTTCAAAAAACCATTGCCCTGAAAGAGATGATTAGTCGCAGTGAGGAAAACTTTCGTCAACTGGCAGAAAATGTAGAAGATGCCTTCTGGCTACAGGGTAAAAAAGTTTTATACGTCAATAACGCCTTCGAAAAAATATTTGAAATACCCGTGGAAGAACTCCTGAGCGACGCGCAGGTTTTCCTCACAAGGGTGCACCCCGAAGACAAAGATTCTTTCATTTCCCTTTTCACGCAGCACATACAAAGCCAAAGTCCTTTTTTACAGCAACGGTTCAGAATTCAAACCCTTTCCGGAATCACAAAATTCGTATGGTTGCGCAGCACCTTTATTAATCACGACAAGCAGGGCGAGCAACGGCACGTAATTGTAGTAAGCGACCTCAGCCGCCAGAAAGAAAATGAAGAGCTGCACCAGAACTTGTTGCTGGCCGAAAAATCGGCAAAGATAAGGCAGCAGTTCCTTGCCAATATCAACCACGAAATGCGCACGCCCCTCAATGGTATTATCGGCATGAGCGAAATTTTGGCGGGCACACCTTTGTCTGACAATCAGCAGGATTATATCCAAACCATAACTGCTTCGGGTCAGGAATTGCTTACCATCATTAACGATTTGCTAAGCATTAATGAAATTGAGGAGGGCAAGCTGATGCTCAACGAGGTAAGAATAGAAACCGCCGATTTCATCAGCAACCTTAAAGAACAATACCAACAGATTTTTGCACAGAAACTGCTTGATTTTCAGATAAGCCGAGAAGATAATTTTCCCGGGCGTTTCATAGCCGACGAGCAGAAAATAAGTCAGGTGGTAAAAAATCTGCTTTCCAATGCCCTTAAATTCACCCCCGCAGGAAGTGTAAAAGTTGAATTCCAGTACCGAAAAACCGCCGATAGCACTTACAACATTTCAATTACCGTTGCAGACACAGGTATCGGCATCAAGAAGGAAAGCGCGAAAAAAATATTCGAGTTATTTACCCAGCAGGAAACCAATGATTCACGTAAGTTTTCGGGTTTGGGTATTGGCTTATACATATGTTCGCGCATAGCCGATTTTCTGGATGGAAAAATAGAATTTGAAAGCACTCC